>NZ_JBNVZS010000009.1:0-141688 GCF_052527395.1 Legionella pelazae | reverse complement strand
AATTATAATGTATTAAAATTAAAATATATGGTTTAATTTATTACAATCATGCCTTCTATACATCGAATTCTCATTGAATTACAGGAAGCTTTGGGCTATAGCCCGGAGTATCAGGGGTTATGTCATGGCTTTTCATTGCGCTGGTTAGAGGCAGCACTTTTAGGCAATAAAGAACTACAACGCTTTGAAAATCGAATAAACAAAATTGTCTCAATTCCTGTAAATGCATTAGCGCAAGCAATTAAACAAGCCAAGGCTCAGAAAGGAGGTTTATCCTTAGAAGAGCAGAAACTATTAGATATTCAGGTCTTTATTGATAGTTTAAAGTTATTTCATGCTCCCAATAAGTATTCTGATTTATTTAATAAGACTTATGTCAGCCAGCAGCAAATTGAACTTGTTTCAAGATTTGCCTCATCAGATGCTATTAAAGAACTTGGTGGTTTAAAAGAAATTTATTCTGCACCTTTTATTTCTACTAAGGAAGAAATGAAAAACTATTTAGATTACTTAGGTGAATTATTTGAAAAACAAGCGGCGAATATTTCTAGCGAGCCTATAGGCATTTTATTAGGGACTCTAGAGCACACTGTTGCTATGGTTTACAAACCAGGCCAAGGATTTATTTATCGAGATAGTAATCAAGATCCTTTGGGATTAATTAGTGATAATACTCTTCTTGTAGATGCTATTATGCAGGGGCAGGGCTTTCAAAATGATAGTCCTTACAGTGCCTTTAATGTTAAGGTCATTATACCTGCAGAAGATAAGCGCTATGATCATTTAAAAACAGAGTTAGCTTCCTTTAAGAAATTACATCCTATTAACAAAGAGATCGCTCAACGAGAAGCCAATAGTGTCAACTTAGTGCATATTGCAGCTCATCATGGCCATCATGAACTAATTTATCCCTTAAAAATTTTAGGCGCAGATTTAAATAAACGTGACAAGAATGGTCGAACTCCTGCTTTCATGGGTGCGCAAGAGGGTCATTATAAAGTGATTAGTCTGTTGGGCTTATGCGGAGCAGATTTTAATATTGCAGATGAGAAAGGTGTTACTCCCGCTATAATTAGTGCCCAAAACGGCCATGATCAAGTGATTACTCAACTTGGTTTATGGGGAGCAGATTTAGATATTACAGATAATAATGGTACTACTGCAGCTTATATGGCTGCCCAAAATGGGCATGAAAGAGTGATTACTCAATTAGAAATATGGGGCGCCGATTTTAATATAGTTGATGAGGAAGGTACGAGCCCCATTTTCATCGCCACCCAAAATAAACATGATAAAGTTATTAAGCAGTTATATTTAGCTGGTGCAGATTTAGATATAGTTGCTGACAATATACCAACTGTTGCTTATGTTGCTGCCTGTTATGGTAATGTAGAGTTAGTTAAAAAATTACTAAAGTGGGAAGCTGACTTTAGCATTCCTTTTATGACAACGAAAGGTGACTTAATAAAGTTTGCTAAACTGCATGGTGTACATGTAGAACAACGAATGGCTGATTTTTTATTAGACCATACAACAGAGGAAATTGAAATTATACCCTATGAAATAGCTTATATTATGGGGTATGATGATATTTTAAAGCTTCTTGATAATCATCTAAACCTTGAAGATAACTCACTTATTGAACAGCAGAAAGGTAGTACCTCGAATCTAGAACAAGAAGATAACTTTGTCTCAAAGAAAAAACGGCTCTATGTTGACGAAAAAAAAGAAAATTTGCTATTTTTCAATGGAATTAATGAATTAAAGACATCTGCTGAGAAAAAAAGGAAAACGAACCCTGGCTCTGACTTAATAATTAAATATTAATTTCAGAATTATAAGTATAATAGTAAGTTCAAATTTAGGTGCTATCTTCTTTAGCCGCAAGTTAATATTTATCCTTGCAATCATTTCTCTGTTCAAATTGGCCATAGTTATGCTATAAAATCATTTTTATGTTCAACTTGATTGTGGTTAGTGTATGGTAGATATTAAAGTTGCTGTTACCGATAGTCCTGAAGTAGGAAGTCTAAGCGCACCTTCACTTAAAAAGGCATTTTCTTCTGTAAATTTCGATGTCATAGATGCTGATTTTCGGGCAATGATGAAAGATATACCTAAAGAGGAATTTGAGAAGCTATATACCACTGTCCAAGGACGTACTAAACTTTTCGCCCATGCTAAATACATGGCTACTAGAATTCTTGATAAGGTAGACTGTTTAGCCTTATCAGGAAATATTGCAATGATTGATCCGTTGTTATTCAACGAGCCACGGGATAAAAATTGCAATTATGACTTTTCTCGAACTATCGCTGAGCTAGCTTTAATACATGTTGCAACACAAAAGGGCATGCCAATACTAGGAATTTGTGGGGGACATGAGGCCATTGCTGTGTACTATGGTAGTATACTAAGAGCACTAAGTCCGGCAGAGTTAAATAAACAGGGCTACATGTCCTATGATAAAATTATTTTCAATACTCAATCAATTTTAGGTCAACTTTTTAACTCTCATGAAGAGAGTTTATCTTCTAATTCACCCACTTTAGAAAGAAATTTTTTTGGAGCGCATAAGCAAGTAGTTGATAGGCTAGGCACGTCGTATTTAAATGTAACAGCTAGAGCTAGTGATAATAAGCTAATTGAAGCAGTTGAAGGAAAGTATGGAGCGCCTGTAATCGGGACACAATCTCATCCCGAAATTACTATATATGGCATATTGCCTGATTCCAGTTATATGGGAACTGAAGAAGAAAAAAAAGTTAGCTTAGAGTTATTTCATTTTTTCTTTAAGGCAGCACGAACTTATAACAATAAGAAAAGATTAGAAGTTGAGATAAAAAAAGAAATTCCAAAACGACAAGAAGTAGCTCCAAAGGTAGCAAAAGATACGGATTTATTACTTAAGGAGCGTATAAGAGTAAAGACTTCAACTTTAATTAGGGAAAATAAACCAAATCAAAATGGAGATACCTTAATTTTTGCTAATGCTGAATCTATACAACAAAATGATATACCATCTAAGACTTTACTAAATAATCCAGCAACGTTTTGGAAAAGAAATAAGAGGCTTCATTCAGAATTAGACGATGCAACCTATGATCAGAACAAGCGTAGCAATACTAAGTGAGGATTCAAATCAAAAGGTATGGTTTTGCTGCAAAAAGGTGGTGGCTTACAATAAAACTTTCAAGAGTTCATCAGTAAAGATGAAATTATTGTAAATTAGTTTAGCTCCGGAGAGATTGGCATTTTAATGCTAACCTTTCTGACTCTGAATTAAACTCATTTTTCTCTATCTTTAAATCTGGTTTTTGACTCTCTTGCTTTGCAAATAAACTGCTGATTCGAAGATTAGTGCTTATCAATTGATCAGAAATTAAATTTCGCTGCTTTAGAATCAAAGTTTGGACTTCATTTAAATTAGTTAGATTAAGTAGTGGACTTATAAAATTCATACTTCCTAGGCTTGCATTATGATATAACTTCTTATCTTGAACTTTTAAACGTTCTGATTGTTCAAAATCAAGACATTTTAATGCTGCGTTATTGGCTTTATAAGACAGTTCTAATTCGCCTTTTTCTTTGAGATATATTCCATAGTAAAAATAGGTTTCAGTTAGCATACGGTATGCATAAGAGCCATAATAGGGCAAAATATTCTGTTTAATATTTTTAATAATATTGCGAAATTGGTATTTAACATTTTCAAATGAGAGATTATCAAAATTAACCTTTATATCTTCGTATAGATAGGCGTAATAGCGCTGGCAGGCATGAATAGAATTAAAAGTTACTGCTTGTTTAAGATAATTTATTTCTATTTGCGAGAAATTTACTTCTAGCAGTTCAGCTACCTTAATTGCTTTATAATAAAAGAAAATACCTAAAAATAGTTCCAATTCATTTTTACAAGGCTGCTTATATAAGGTTTTATTATAATCTTGAGTTATTAAGAAACCGTAGGTACTCCAGCAGGAAAGCCATATGTTTTTAAATTGAGCTAAGTTGCATATTTCTTTGAATTGGTCGCTTAAAGTAGCTAATCTAGCAATTAAATCAAAATGATTGCCCTCAGCTATTAATTTTTGCACATGTTGAATTTTCTGAATACGTTCCATTGCTTCAAATTTTTTTAGGAAATTTTCTGCAACCTTTAGAGGGTCACTTTCTAAAAATTCTGTTAGTGTTTGTATTTTTTTAGACTGTACTTGAAAAAAATTACCAGGCATTGCAAGTTGTCCTAGATAATAACTAGAGCTAATTGTACATGAGAAACCACTAAAAAATCTTTAAAATAAATTTCTTAAGAAGTGATTATTTAAAATCTAAAATAGTAATTTACTAACACTTCCTTATTGTCCAGCTTGCCGGCATTCATTTTTAGCGTTTTCTCTACATAGTTCTACACAGTTCTCGCCGCCAGCCTGTTGGCATTTATTAATACAGGCAATTAAAATTTTCTGTATACAGGAATTCTCCGCATTTTTATCTTCTTGCAAATTAAATTCAGAACTAGAATCAGCGTAGGTTATTGAAAGGCAGATTAATCCCCAAAAGCAACCGCTAATTACTTTTTGCATACATTTTCTCCCTAATTTATTTACAGTAAGCAAGGTAATGAGCTTAAGTGCCTTAATAGCTCTTTATTATTACTAACCAAAAATAAAATTAAAAACGCGCTTACTATTCAAGTATAGATTAATGGCAGTTGGTAAAATTTAGTACCTTATTAAAATAACATAGGAAATATTGTATTAATCAATATTTATATAAATCATCTTAAGGCGAGAAAGGTTAAAAATGTGAGTTATTGGGTAATAGAGCCTTACTTACAATCCAATCAAAATGTTAGTTAATGTCCAATCGTCTAAGTATTGCAGAAAGCCCTATTTATATAGTGACTATATTTTGATTACCTCATTAGTTTAGTGCATTTCATATGAGCTAGAGGCTACTGTTTCTGGTAAATCACTAGGGTTTTTTTCGTTATCGATGGCATAAAATCCTATCTTTTTTAGTGTAGCTATGGGACTTAAGCTTGCAGACGGTGGGTTATAGGCTTTCTCTAATCGATCGATATGTCCTTCAGCGCGCTTTAAAAGATCAGCATAACGTTCATTAGACAATTTTAATTCTTCTTCAACAGCATGAAGTTTATTTTTTATTTCCTTAGTGCTATCAACAATTTGGTCAAAAC
Source organism: Legionella pelazae (assembly GCF_052527395.1). NCBI lineage: Bacteria > Pseudomonadati > Pseudomonadota > Gammaproteobacteria > Legionellales > Legionellaceae > Legionella > Legionella pelazae. Next base: position 136,485 of record NZ_JBNVZS010000009.1, on the reverse strand, counting down.
CTTTCGATCTATCAGTAAGAAATTCTTGTAACCGTTCCTGAAATTCAGCTTGCTGTGATTCATCAGAATTTAAAGTCTTAAATAATTCATCTACAGTTGCTCGTAATGTTTGCGATACTGTATTAGCTTGATCCAACTCAAGACCCATTTTAGTTTTAACATCGTCGAGTTCTAAAATCTTAGCTAATAATTGTGCCTGGCTTTCCTCATAATCTTTAATAGTTCTTTCTAGTTGTAATTTATTTTGTTCTAATAATTTTGTATGTTCTTCAACAGCACTGGAAAAATTTGCAGAAGTTTGTTTAAGTGCTTCTTTTGTTATATCTAATTGTTGCTCAACATCAACTAAATGACTCACTTGTGATTTTAATTGCTCAACCTGCTGGCTTAGTGCTGCTACAAGCGCTGTTAGGTGCTCATTTTCAGTTTGAAATTTAGTTATTTCACTCGCTAGCTCTTGGCGTAACTGGTCTAGCGATTCAATCACAGTACCTAAGGTATCAGCCAAGCTTAAAATACCTCTTTTAAGATCATTTTTATCATTCTGGCTTTGTTGATAGTGATTATCTAGTAAAAGGCTGCTTCCTACATAAGTGAATAATGTAAATAAACTTATAACAGTAAGTATTAAGAGATGCGTGATAATACTGACGACTAAAAGGGGCACAATGATAATTGAGCCTGCTATAACTTTTTGCCACCAAGGTAATTCACCCCAAAATTTCGCCGCTCTTGATAAGATGCTTCTGTTTTGAGCAAATGCGTCAATCATCTTGTCCAGTTCTTCTTTAATACTTGCTAGTTGTTCTTTAGTTGAGGCAATTTGATTAAGTTTATCTTGCTCCTCATTTTGAGCATCTTCTTTTTGAAGATTATCAAGCTCTGGCTCTGGAAAAGAATTATTGGCTAGATTTACTATTATTTCTTCTGGGTTGTTTTTAATATCTTGGGTTTTCATTCCTTGCTTTCCTTTATTTTAGTTATGATAAAAACAACTTAATTTTTGAGCAGCTCAAGTAATTAGGCATTCAGTAATTGAAGAGCTAAACTACAAGAAGCCTTTATATAGCACCACCCACTAGGCTTTATACTTCGTTGCAAGCTTGCTCGGCTCAGTCATGTACTTATTGGTAAACTCCTTCGCCTTGTCTAAAACTTAGTGGGCGACGCTATAGCGTTTAGGGAAGATCTTATCTATTGATTTTTACTCCTTTATTTTTTTTATACTTACTTTAACACATTGAGTTTAGAAAAAGATCGATCTTGACTTTAATTAGCAATTATAAACTTAATAAGCTAATAATTAGAAGATTCTATATTTAAGGTTTAGTTAGCTTTAATTAGCCATCAAACCAAACAATTAATTCTGCTTCTTAAGCATATTTAAGGATAATAAAAATGAATTTCTATCGGCTACTCGTAATTTTACTCCTGTTACTTCCTAATTTTGCACAAGCTCTACCATTACATTTATTAAAACATCCAGCTGGATTTAAAATTAGTATTTATGCCAATCCAGTGCCAGGCGCCCGGCAAATGGCTTTAGGAAGTAACAATGTTGTTTTTGTTGGCTCAATAAGGGAGGGAAAAGTGTATGCTGTGGTTCCAGATAAAAACCGTAACTATGGTACTCGCGTTATAACGCTTGTAGAGGGCTTAAATAGTCCTAATGGTGTTGCTTTTTATAAAGGTAATTTATATGTCGCAGAGACTAATCGTATTTTACGTTTTGATAATATTGAAAACCATTTATTAAATCCACCTAAACCTATTGTGATTAACAATAATTTGCCAAATGAAGATGCACATGGTTGGCGCTTTATACGTTTTGGGCCAGATAACAAACTCTATATAGGTATAGGCGCTCCTTGTAATGTATGTTTAAAGAAGGACGTACGATTTGCTACTATTATGAGAATGGATCCGGATGGTAGTCACTTCGAAGTTTACGCTCAAGGGGTACGCAATACGGTTGGCTTTGATTGGGATCCGATCCACCATGAGTTGTGGTTTACAGATAATGGCCGTGATTGGTTAGGAGATGATAGCCCACCTGATGAAATAAATTATGCTCCCAAAAAAGGAATGAATTTTGGCTTTCCCTACTGTCATGGAAAAAATATAGCTGATCCGCAATATGGACATTTACGAAAGTGCAATGAATTTACACCACCCGTATTTGAGCTTCCTGCTCATGTAGCCGCACTTGGTGTAACCTTCTATACAGGTAATTTATTTCCAGCTGAATATTATGGCCAACTCTTTATTAGTGAACATGGCTCCTGGAATCGTAAGCAAAAAATAGGCTATCAGGTTGTTGCTGCTAAATTAAATAATAGGCAAGTTAGTCAAGTACAGCCATTTATTACAGGGTGGTTACAAGGAGAGAAAGTTTGGGGAAGGCCGGTAGATAGCTTGACTTTACCGGATGGTTCTTTACTTATTTCAGATGATTATGCCAATGTTATTTATCGAGTTAGCTATACAAAAAAGTAAGCTTTTAGGGCTTACTTAGATATATTCATTTTAATAATACCATTTCATGGGTGAGATGTTGCCGCAGGTAATAGATTAGTTTTCATTTGAGTATTTTTAATAAAATTAATAAAAACCAAGTAGACACCATTAGTCCAACCAAACCCTGTTTCATTGGTTTTATAACTAAACTTAATTTTGTCCACTGTGTGGATACTGCGTTCTTCAACATCATATTTTTCAAAAATTGTGTGGGCTTGTTCATAACCCTTTTCTACCGTTTTAATAAAGCGATTAGCCACCTCGTGAGCAAGTTGTCTATAGCCATAATTCTCTAGACCAAATACTGTAAAATAATGAAGAGGTGCCCAGCCAAATGGCGCATCCCATTGAAGGCCCGGATAATGCTTACTGGTCAAAAGACCGCCTTTCTCAAGAAAATTGGGTAGATTATTAATCAGTGCTTGGGCTTGTTTTTTTGAAGCAATACCTGCCCAAAGAGGATAAAACGTGGTGGCGTAAGAATAATCTCGTAACCGTTTAGTTTTAAAATTATAATCAAAATAGTAGCCTGTACGGGAATCCCAAAGATAATGATTAATTAATTTCGCTCTTTTTTGAGCTCTTTTTTCCCACACTTTAGCCATTTTTTCCTGATTTAAGATCGTATAAATTTCCTGGCTTTCTTGCTCTAATTTATAAAGTAAGACATTTAAATCAACAGGTGCATAATCCATTATAGCGGCACTGAATGGGCCAAATTTTGCTGTAATATCAAATCCTGACTCTCTAACGGTACGATCAGCACGATAAAATAAGGGAGTTAATTGTTTAGTTTGCTCATTATAGTAAAGGTTTTTTTCATAATCAGAAATATCATGCGTTTGAAAGTAATCTATTACTTTAGAATAATAAGTGGGCGATTCTTCAGGGCAAGGCCCTGAACCACCAGCATAATAGCGGGAAAGTCCTAATTTTGGTATTAAATGGGGCGGTGTGGTCCAATAGCGGTGTAATTTGTTAATTGCTGGTAATGTTGATTTTAACCATTTTTTATCTTGTGTTTTATAATAATAGGCAAGAATCATCCCTGTTAAGAGAGGAGGATGTGAGCGCTCTAAATAATAAGTTCTGTTAGCATTTAAAATAGTACCATAATGTTTAATTTCATAAATTAAATTGTCTACCATATTTCTGGCAAGCTGCAGACGATTATGTTCTAGTAACCCCAATTCGATAAAGTAACTGTCCCACCCGTACATTTCATTAAACCTACCGCCTGGAACCACATACGGGAAAGGCAAATAGAGCAAGCCATGTTCTTTAATTGAATTAGTATTTTTGGGTAAATAGCGAAATTCTATCCATTTTACAGTATCGCTTGGAAGATGTTGGGTTGCATTTGCTTTTACCGCTTCAATATCTTCGCCTCTAGGCACATAGATAATTAGCTTTTCTTCAGGCAATTTGCTATCAAACCAAGATTTAAATAGATTTCTATTATCACGTGTTAGTACATCCCAACTGCGAGAAATATAGTGATGTATTTCATTATCGGCTTTTGGTATTTGATTGGTAACAACCGACTCGGCATTTAAGGAAAAACTGTAACAACAGTTAATAATAAAAAAACTAATTATTAATTTTCGCATCCAACCCTCAAACTTATAAATTTACATAATACTACTAAAATAATGCTGGCAAGCCTAACGCAAGTTACAAAGCTAACTTATTCATCTTAGGTGTAATTACTGTATGAGGTGAATAACTAATACGATGTATTCTAAACCACATTAAGTAACTGCCTTAAGATGAATAAGTTTTAAAAAGCTAAGGCTGCTCATTATTAACTTAAATTTCTTAAGTTCTTAAAATCTTTTTAATTTTTTAGTTTTATGGCCATTTCCTTAAATTACTGCGGCGATTCCAAGGATAAACTCCATCGCCTATATTGTTTACAACATGTCTGATTCCTGTATTATCCCTGCCGTCTAACCAAAATAAGACTATATGCTGTAGATCAATTGTTGATTTTAATGGGGCTTCAATTGCACTTTCCAGATAAACATTGGTAGCATCTCGAAAATAACTATAAATACCAAACCCCCATGCTTGATGCGTATCTACATAATTTCCAATTTTATAGGATGCATATCCATTAATAGAACCATTTTGCCATTCAGCTTGACTGGGTGGATCATAGGGGATTTCTGACTGGTATTGAAAGACTTTCCCGTTATTTCCATTCCATACTGTTTGATACTTTTGAAAATGCTCAACCATCAAATTATATATGGTTACATTATTGCCATTAACTGTAATGCCATTATTGCCTTTATTGGTATACCATCCAATGTTCCTACCATGATCGGCACGCCACATCCAAAGATTATCACCAACAACGTCATTGCTATTTATTTCTAAACAGCTTTCTGTCTGACCTAACTGTGCAGGACCCCCAACTCGGCAAAAAAGATCATACAGGAAAATAGGATTACTTGCGTGTGATCGATTGCTGCATTTACCATTACCTATCTGTACTAATTTAGAGGAGTAGACAGGACCTGCATCAAATAGAAGTCCTGCTAATTGAATACCACTAAGATCACTAACGATCATTGCCGGTTTACCTGTATCATTCACAAGTGTCGGAAGGCCTAGTCCATAAACAAGAGTATTACTTCTAGTTATTCGAATTGAATCATTTAAATGATAAACACCTGGGGTGAGTATTAAACATGGGTATGGGTTGCTTTGTAAAGCAGAGTTAATTTCCGCAACCGAGTTGCTTGGTTTAGCAATAAAGCAACTACTTATAGGAAGCGCTTTCCCTCTAATATTCCAATCCGTTCCTATTGCATCTGTCCTTAAATTAGGGCGTTTAAGATAAAATTGATTAACGTTTTTATTGAAGTAAATATAAGGTTTTTCGCGCACTACAGGTGACTTCTCCACGACAGTAATCGACGGATTAGGCCAGGTACCACCAGGAACTGAACCAATATCGCCAACAAATACCATACTCCAATTTGCGCCTTCCCAGTGACCAAAGGTCGAATTTCGAGTTAGCCACTGCTGTTGTGAGCCAGAATAAATTCCTCTTTCGATGTTAGAATTAGCAAGGAAGCCGCCACTCGAATAACCTATTTCCCATAATCGCAATGAGCCTTGTAAAATATTAACTCTACGCATAAAGGTTGCTTGAGAGACAGCCCAAACATTTTGATCTTTAGGAATGGCATTAGGATAGCCGAGCGAACCTAACGTTGGAATAATGGTAAGATTTTCTGCGCCACGCCAAAAATTAATTAACGCTCCTGGCCCACGATCAGGATGGCTTGGATCATGTGGCGGCATATCTTGTGTGCGAACAGCGCCTGTTATTACAGTGTCGTTAGGGTTTTCTCCTACGCCTAAGACATGAGTATAATAGCCTGTTCTAACATCAATATTTTCATCTGCCCCATATTGCCCTGGCATAAACATAAATGCATAGCGTTGTTCACCAAATTCATTATAGCGCTGTTGTTCGTATATCTGTCTTATCGTATTATTAATTTCACTGGCTTTCATGCTGCTGTCGAAAATGTAAACATTAGGTCCAAAAGGATTATCGACTTGTTCTGCAAAAACACAGCTAGATACAAGTGTTAAAATAACCATAGCGGCATTTTTCTTCATATGGACGAACTCCTTGTTTTTGATTACCCTTCCAATTAAGAACCTCTTATCAATTTGTTCAATACCCGGGTAGATTGCCAGATTATTTCCGAAAGGTAAAAAAATCAACCTATTTTAATAGCAAAGCTGAGGAAGCAAAGAAAACAGACCTGTTTTTTCTGGATCTTTTTGGTATTTTATTTAGCAATTTACTGCCAATTTATTAAAGTTAACTTTATTGATAACTTTAGCCCGGGTGAATGGTTTAGATGTATAAATCCAATTAGGCAATACATTATAATGTATAAAGCTATTAATTAGCATAAAATGAGCACTTTTGAACTGAATAGAAGGTTGCATAATGATCCTTGAGAGTTAAGTTTTTAAAAGAGATTAACCGGGGGTATTAGATTTATTCGTCCATAAGGAATTTTACTTTAGACATTTAGAAAGTTTATTTAAGGCTTAGTCATTAATAATTAAAATTAAGCTATACTATAAAAATCTATTTAGTGGTAATAATGATGTTGCAGTCTACAAAAATTAGTATAGAAACACTTGTTTTAGTTGCAGTTTGGGAGCCACCTTTCATCTTTCAAGGGTGTTTTCAAATTACGGAGTTAACAGGTAAAGAGAAGGTTCTATATTTTTTTCGTTGTCAGTATGATAATGCAAACCTTACTAATAAAATTAACAATGATTTCTCACCTTATGATTATCATTTTTCTTATCTACATGATGAAACTAAACTGATTCAATTAGATCATTTGGATAAGGCTCGTGAAGGTGCTATCTATGCTCTTAAGTATGCTTTACATACAACCTTACTAGAAATGATAAAGCAAGAGCAAAGGAAGTTAATTTTTATTGATGATATTGCTATGGAAGCTATGATTGAAAGAGTAAAACCTGTTATAAAGCATAATGTATTAACCAATCTAGGTGATGATTTAGGTTTTGCTGCTTCTGTTGAATTTACGCCACAGGAGAAAACAGCACAAATAGCGGCGAACACATTACTTGCAAAATTTGCCAAAAAGAGTTTTAAAAATATAAATATTCACTGATTGTATTTTACTTAAGTTTGTTAATTATGTTAAGTTAGCACAATCTTGAAGAATTAGTTTTGCATGTCTAAGAAGTCAACCTAAATTCAAATGAAACTATCTTTTCGCTGTATTATTGCGATCTGTATTAATTACATAGAGCATTTTATCTTTTAATATTTCTTTTGGAGAGCTATTTCTTAAGAAGAATTTTTTAAGAATAGTTTTCATAACAATTCCTTCAATAAATAATTAAGCAATAACTGTTTACAGATATATTATCGTCTTTAAAAAAGTAAACTTTAGACTTCTATTTAAAATAATTTTGCACATCAAGGCGTTAGCATTGAATTATTCTATATTCTTAACTAGAATCGAATCTCTTTTTAATTTAATCTATTTTTAGGACGTCTATGTTAAGGAAAATAAACACAAGCCTTCTTCTTTCATTAAGTATTACACCTTGTTTTGCCGGTTTTTATATTGGTGCCAGTACGGGTCCAGAAGGTGCACTTTTTTATCAACGATCACATGTTACTCGTTTTAGCATTCATCCTACGGATAGGTTTGATGTTATTGATAAAAATCGTTTTGCAGGTACAGGTGTATTTGGCTCAATTTTTGGCGGTTATGGTCGGTCTTTTAATCGATTCTATTTAGCTCTAGAGGCTAATGCAAATATAAGCTCACTTGAATATAAGCATACTAATGATGAATATATACATGCAAATTTTTCTAAGACGACCTTTACTATTAAACGTAGTTATGGTGTAAGTTTACTGCCAGGTTATTTCCTATCAGAAACGACTTTATTTTACGGAAGAGTCGGCTATGCCAATGGGCGAGTAAAAATTTTTGAAGGTGCTGATCCAAGTATAAACAGTAGTACTAATAATTTAGATGGCATTCGCTTTGGGTTAGGCGTAAGACATGCCTTTTCGCCTCAGTGGATTGGGATGATGGATTATAGTCAAACACATTATGATCATGTAACAAGTCATACTTTTGATCCTTTTGGCTCTGTTGCCAAACATACTAAAATTACCCCCTACACGGCTCAAGTTGCTTTTGGCTTAATATATAGTTTTGATCAGCCTGCGCCGCCGGTCTATGTAAAATAGCAAAGCTTAATTGCCCTATTAGGGCAATTGCTTTAATCAGCCCTATTTTAATATTTAATTTCGTAAACATATTGACTCTTTCCTTAGCAATCATGACAATTAGAATTTTTAACACTAAGTGATTAAAAATAGAGCGTTACTTAGTTGCTAATTTGTTGGAGAAGCAATAATGATCAAGAAAATTAAAATAATAGCCGGTCTATTTCTCTTAAATTGCTCTATATATTCAGATGCAAATGCTTGGTATGGTGGTTGGTATTTTGGTATTGGCAATAGACATTATCATGAATATGATGCTGGATTTGGCTTTAACTATGGTGGTTGGCTGCCTTTTCCGAATATCGTAATTAATATTCCTGTCCAAAGAGAATATTATCCTATTTGTGAAACAGTTGAAGTTTGCGATGAAGTGGTTGATGAATGCTGGCTTGAAAAATATTGTCGCTAAACAAAAGTTATTCTGTATAAATATTTATACAGAATAACTAAACTAGAAATAGGCCTGTTTTCTTTATTTATTTGCATGCTCTGTATCGTAAGTCCAACTCGCTTCTTCTAATGCGTCTAAGTTATTATCACAAAGATGTCTTTTAAGTAAGTTGAATTTCTCTCCACTCCATGAATAAATAGCTAAATTAAGTAAACGCTCAATGGTTTGATCGTCAAAGCGTTTGCGAATAACTTTAGCTGGATTTCCTGTAACAATACAATAAGGATCAATATCTTTGGTAACTATAGCATTAGCGCCAATAATGGCACCTTCACCAATTGTAACGCCGGGCATAATCATGGAGCGCATACCGAGCCAAGCACCATCATGAATAATGGTATCACCTTTAGCTTTATAAGCTTCTACACTGTATTCAGGAAATGGGTAAAGACTAAACCAATCTGCACGGTGAGTATGATTTCCACCTAGCATAATGATTACCTCAGCAGCAATGCAGACATAGTCCCCGATATAAAGTTGATCAATAGCCCATTGTGGCTGCCAACTTTTTAAACTATATTCATCACCATACAGATATCTCACTACCGTTTCTTCAAAGCTACCTGTCCAAGCATCACTGTAATAACTGTGTGTTCCTTTAATATGTATATTTGGGTTTTTGACAACTTTATGTAAGTACTCTATTTTAGACCAATGCTTATTTCGTATATCATTCATCATTTAATCGTAAAGAAAATTTTTAATCCATTATATATGTTTTGCTAAAATACATATAGTTTTAATATAAAGCATATTTAAAATAAGTAATTGCTTGAGGTGTTAATGAGGTTAAAATTTAAATTATTATAAAAAAATTAAAATCAGCTAGGGATAGGAAAATTATGCATAACAATATTGATCTTTTTTTGCAGTCTAGAGCCTATGGGGTTGTAGGCGCTTCAAGTAATCGAGCAAAATATGGTAATAAAGTATTGCGCTGTTATATGCAGCATAATATGACAGCTTATCCTGTTAACCCTCGTGAAAGTGTGGTTGAAGGCTTAACTACTGTACCCTCAGTTGAAGATTTACCAGCAGAGGTAGAAAGTATTTCAATTATTACACCACCAATAGTGACGGAGAAAGTGATTGAACAGGCCTTAAAAAGAGGTATTAAAAGTATCTGGATGCAGCCTGGTGCTGAAAGCGCCTATTCAATTGAACGCTGTGAAAACGCAGGAATCAATATTATTGCTGGTGGCCCCTGTATTTTGGTTATTTTAGGTTTTAATGATTACTAATTTTTTAAATAAGATTTAATTTATGACTAAACAGCATACTAGTGATTTACATTGCCATCTTAATGGCAGCTTCAGCCTTTCTTTCTTAAGAAGAACGGCTATAAAAAATAATTGTTTAAATTTGTATAAGGAGTTAGAGCAGTTAAATCAGCATTATCTAACCAGTACAAATCAACAACCCGAGCAGGGCTATCCAACTGAATTAATAAATTTAGTCTGGAAGCAATTTGGTTTAATACATCGTATTGTCCAGGATCTTGATGATATTATCGCAGGCGTTATTGATGTGGTTGCAAGCTCTGATGCAAATTACTTAGAAATTAGAACCACCCCCAAGCCTATAGGTGGTTCATCTTTACTTGCTTACATCGAAGCTTTTGAGAAGGGGATTAGTCAAGCCAATCAACAATTTAATCACCATAAAAGAGCAGTAGGTTTATTAAGTTTAGATAGAACAATACATACAGCGCAAGATGCAAGATATTTCTTAGATTATATAAAATCTAGCACAACAAAAACACTTGTTGGTTTAGATATCTCTGGTAATCCCATAGCAGCTCGGACTTTAACTGGAGAAGAATTAAAAAAGACGATTGAATTAGTATTGGAAGCAGGTTTAAATGTTGCTATTCATATGGGTGAATCAAACAGTGAAGTTGAGAAAGCTGATACAGATACTATTTTAGATACCTTAGAAATATGGAAAAACAAGCTTAGTATACAAGCTCATAATTCTTTTTATGGAAGAATAAGATTAGGCCATTGTATTTATCTAACAGAAGAGCAAAAGAAACGTATTCAGAGACTCAATATACCTGTTGAAGTATGCCCAACTTGCCACAATAAGTTAAATTGGCACGATAAAAATTTAGAACATCCTGTAAAAAAGATTTATGAAGATGTTAGTAGCCAGCCTATTGTGTTCGGTACAGATGATGCAATCATTTTTGGTACTTCAGCAAAGTCAGAATTTAATAGTGGAGTAAGCTTTTTTGCCAATAAAAAACATCTAACTAGAAAAGAGATTAAACAACATCAGGCACAGTTTCGTTTTTCACTGGATTGAAATTGAAAGCCCCGTATAAATTAGAAGCTTATCTATTTTATTTAAATTTTAATTTATGCCTTAATTTTTTTAGTATTATCCTTTAAAACCAGAAAGTAGGCAGCAACATAGTTAGGGATATTTCGGGTAGCTTGATTGTAGGCTTCTCTACTTGAATAGGTACCTGCTAAAAAATCAACTTGATATAAGTTATTGGCAAAAGCACCACCTGTATCAGCTAAAATCCCTGCTCGAGAAATGATTTGGCCAGTCTTATTCTGATACTGCACCATCAGTAACTTACCAAGTCCCAACTGTTTTAGATCGGCTGCAAAGGTTACTTCTGGATTTATACTAATTTTGTAATTAGCATCTTTGCCATAACCTTGGACTCCCTGTACTGATTTAAAATACCAGAAACGTTCTTGTTGAGTGGGTTTTTTTAAAGAGTCATAGGCAATATTATTATTACGATGTACATTAAAAATCTTTTTATAGCGACTAAAATCAGCAACAATAGTGCCTTGCATTAATGCTGCTTCTAAATCCTTGCGACTTACATAGGCTAAAGCAGGAACATTTTTATTGGCCAGAGCGCCTTTTAATATTGCCTGTTTGCCAAACTGAAAGCGAGTGAGTTCAGGTTTGCTGTTCGCTTCTTCTAGAGTTAAATTTTGTTCATCCTGAGGCAAGGCATATAAAGCAAAAGATTTATTCTCCATAGGTTTTTCAGCGGCTTTAGCAAGATGAACATAATATTTTGTCATTAAAATTTGATCAGGAGGTAAACTCTTAAGCAACGGTTTAGCTGTTGATAATTGTCTTGCTTGTTTTTGATCAGGGTACCAGCGGATAAATTCGAAGTGCTCACGTATAAACTCAGGATTATTTAATTCATTTTGGTGTTCGCAAACAAATTTTAATGTCATCTTAATTCTATCAAGAGGTATTTGTATCACTGTGCCTGGATGAATGACTTCAGGATCATAATCTGGCCCTTTATCAAGATAAGCAAGTGTCTCTTTTGCTGTAGCGCATAATGCTTGCGTATTAAATTCATAACGATCGTCCACTATAGGTTCTGATAGCTTAAATTGTGGCGCTGCAAAAGGTGCTTTTAGTGCTACGATAGTCAAAAAAAATAGAGTTTTTTTAATCATAAGAGGGCAAATATCTTAGTTATTAGAGTAATTTTATTTTCATAACTGTTACAGGATGTTGGTTATATTCATCTGCATCAATGATGTGCCAGCCTAAACGCTCATAGTATTTCGGAATAGTTTTATCAAATGCAAAAAGGTAAAGTTCATTAAATCCTAATTTTTTCGCTTTTTCTTTAGTAGATTCAATTAAACTTTTACCAATTCCTTGATTCTGATAATTTGGATGAACAGCTAAAGAGCCTAACCAGGGCATTAAATCAGGACGAATGCCATCGTTTATACGAAGAGAACACATCCCAACAGGTTTATCATGATGCCAAGCTATAAGTGTAAGCGGAAGAGTATTATCATTTAGGTGAGCTTCAAAACGCTGTTTAACAACATCAATAGGCGTGTTAGGCATCCAAAGTTTGCCGAGTGTGACATACCAAAGTTGAGCCAGAGCTGGAATCGCTGTTTGCTGCTCTTTTAAAAGTTTAATGATTATCATCAATGCTACCAGCCAAGGTAGTAGTTAATTTAAATTATTTTATTTTATTGTTACAAACAAATAAATAATTTATAAAAAATTAAATTAACGAGTTAGTAGGACTAACATCTTAATTTTAAATGGTAAATTAATAATCCTATTTAAATTATCAGTTTAATAAACAGCTCCTTTACTATATTTCATCAACAGCATGTAAAATTTACTGCCTGTTAGTTAAAAATCTGATCTATAATTTAATTGCATAACTTAAGTTGTGAGGTATGTTATGGGCGTTCGAAAAAGATCTAGACCTGTTGAAAGTAGGAAGATAACGGATGCTGATTTAGAAAATATATCCGGAGGTAGAAGAAGTTTAACTACAGGAACAGCAGCAACAACAAGTGATACCTCAGGTTCTGCTAGTACATCAACATCAAGTAGTAGCCAGGTAACAGGTGGAGCTTCAGCATCTGGTGTTGCAACAACATCAGATCGTAGAGGAATCCGATCTGCTGCTGTAAGAGCTCGTAGATAGTAGTATATTAAGTAATATTAGAAATAATCATGTTTACTATCAATGAAGTTGTCAACTAATTATCACTACTATAAAAAGATAAATTTCCTAGTGAGTAATTAATTTTATTTTGAGTTGTAGGAGGTTAGTGATGAATAATTCAAAATCATTTGATGATCCGACTAATGATAGATTAGAGGATACTGAGTTAGAGAAAATATCAGGTGGCGTAGTGGCAAGACCTGTTAGGCCAATTGATCCAGGTCCCCCAGTTGGAAGAAGACCTGATACTCCGGCACCTGATGTTCCTCCAGGCTTGATTAGAAGACGTCCTGAAAGAGGGTGATAATCGAAAATGATGATTTAGAATGATATTAATAGGTTAAGGATAACCTATTATTTTTAACTATACTTTAGTTAAGTTTAATGCTGGGAACGGTTGGTGAACACATCAGAAAGGGAACTAGACGCTTTAAGAATCTTACAATTTTCTCCCTTATTTTCTAAATTAAGAAAGTCTATTTTATGGCGAATTGCAAGTCTTGCACAAAAGCAGACCTTCGATGTGGGTGATTATTTAATAAAGCAAGATGAACAAGGTGATAGATGTTTTATTATCAGTAAAGGCCGTGTTGAAGTTTTTTATGAGTCTAATAAACGAATTATTATTGGCGAAGCAGGCCCAGGTGAAATATTAGGTGAGCTAGCGATTATTGATAGCTTACCACGCTCAGCAAGTGCCGTAGCGATTGAATTAACAGAAACATTAGTTATTACGCAGTGGGATTTTAAAGCTCAATTACAAGCATATCCTGAAATTGCTCTAGAGCTTTTACCTCTACTCGCACAAAGATTAAGGCAAGTTCAAAATCAATTAATTAAAGACAATAATGGATAAAAAAAAAGGTATTGTTTTTCGTAAGAAGGCATTAGAGCAAGTTAATCGTCCTACACTCACTGAGGACGTAATTCAAGTTATTACGCCCAAGTACTGGTTATTGTTTTTAATTTTTTTTCTCATTATCGGCGCATTTTCTATCTGGTTGATTAAAGGAACTTTATTCATTCGCGTTGAAGGGAAAGGTGTGCTGATGGCTGCTAGTAGAGATATAGTGACAGTGCAGGCTCCCTCTATAGAAGGAAAAATAACAGATGTTTATATAAAGCCTGGGGATCAAATAAGCAAAGGGACTGTGCTTGTTTCTTATAATAATACAATTGCTCTGGAATTAAATACAAGCCAACATTATTTAATGAAATTAAAAGAGGAAGAAAAAACATTAAAAGCACGCTCAAAGCAAATTGTTTCTACTTTAGAGAAAAATCAAAATGAGCAAATTATTAAAATTAATGATAGTTTAAACGCAGCTCGTCAAAAACTTAAGCAGTTGCAGATTATGTTGGCTCTAAAAGAAAAAGCATTAAAAAAGGGCATTATTGATTTGCCTAATGTGACCGAAACTCGAGTAGAGTATTATCGACTGCTCCAGGAAATTAATTCACACGAGGCAGATTTAATTTCTATGAAAGCCAATTTAGTTGAACTAAAAGATAAATGGCTCGAACGCGAGCGCGAACTCGCTTTAGATGTACTTAAGGCTGAAGAACAAGTTGCACTTTTAAGAACAAAATTACAAGAGTCGCGGATTATTACAAGTCCTGTCAATGGCATTGTTGCTGAGGTTAGGGTGAGGCCAGGAGATTATACTAAAGCAGGAGAAGCCTTGTTAAGTATAATCCCAAAGGTACAAGATTTATATGCTTTAGTTTTCGTACCTGCTCGAAAAGGTAAGTTGCTAAAACCTGGTATGGCTGCTCAAATCACGCCTACTATTATTAATAAAATGGAATACGGCACTATTAAAGGGAAAGTACAAAGCATCTCACTTTTGCCAGTTACGCAGGAAAGTATGATGGCTGTATTAAAAAATCAACAGCTCGTTTCATCTTTCTTAAGCCAAGAACCTCTGATGTCTGTTAAAGTTTTGCTGAATAAAACCCCCCATACGCCTAGCGGTTTTCAATGGACCAGTCGTTTAGGACCTAATATTCAATTAACTCAAGGTACTTTAATTGACGCTATGATTAATATAGAAACTAAAAGACCTATTGATTTACTCGTTAACTTCTACAATTAATAATATCGCCATCTATAATTATTTATTATGGAAAACAAGCGACCTATACAAAAGCGGGTAAAAACACCTACCATTTTACAAATGGAAGCGACAGAATGTGGCGCAGCATCTTTGGCTATCATACTTGCTTACTATGGGAGATATATCACCGCTGAAGAACTAAGATATGCTTGCGGTGTATCTCGAGACGGCACGAAGGCAATTAATATCGTAAAAGCTGCACGAAATTATGGTATGGATGCTTATGGGGCTAATCTTGAAATAGAAGAATTAAAGAAAAAAAAGGTACCCTTTATTGTCTATTGGGGCTTTAACCATTTTTTAGTAGTTGAAGGTTTTTCTAAAAAGAAAGTTTATTTAAACGATCCTGCTACCGGCCCTCGTAAAATAAGTTGGGATGAATTTGAGAAAGAATATACAGGTGTTATTTTGGTATTAACACCTGGACTTTCTTTTAAAAAGGGCGGTAAACCTGAATTTTCTATTTGGAAGTTTTTATTAACTAGATTAAGACGAAATTATGTCGCTTTATTCTTTATCATTTTGGTTACAACTCTTTTAATTGTTCCAAATATCGCTATCCCAATTTTTACTAAAGCATTTATTGATTACCTATTGATTGATAATCAGAAAAGTTTAATTAGCTTTGTATTATTTGGCCTATTATTTACAACGGTTATGACTGTTTTACTAACATGGTTACAGTTAAAGTTTCTTAATCATTTAGATATTAAACTGGATGCAATGAACTCAGTAAATTTTCTTTGGCATCTACTACACATTCCTATTAACTTTTTTCAGCAACGATCAAATGGAGATATTGTTGAGCGAAGTTTAATTAGTGAAAGAATAGCCGCAGTTATAGCTAAAGATTTACCTGCGCTCGTAGTAAATACTTTAAAAGTTATTAGTTTTGGTTTGGTAATCTTTATTTTAAGCTGGCAGATTTGGGTGGCTTTATTATTATTAGTTATTTTAAATACGAGCGTCTTAATTATTAGTCGTCGCAGGTTAACCGATCTGGGTCGTAAATATGCAGGAGCTAAAGGTAAATTAGAAGGAATAGAAACTAATGGCATTCAAATTATAGAAACATTAAAAATTTCTGCTTTAGAACAATATTTCTTTAGTCGGTGGGCCTCTTTCTATACAAAATTTTTGACTGCTGAGCATCAACTTTTATTGACAAAAATTCTTGCTTCAGCAATTCCTAATTTCTTTAATTTAATAATTAATTTATCAGTTATTTTTCTAGGCGCTTTTTTTGTTATAAAAGGAGAACTTACTATAGGTTCAATTATAGCAATTCAAGCGTTAATTATTAATTTTCTTATTCCGCTTGATGCGATTACAAATTTTTTTAGTAATTTATTTGAAATGAAAGGTGATATGATTCGCCTAAAAGATATTACGGATACTAGAATTGATCCACTTTTTAAGTCAAGCCAATTTAATTCAAAAGATTTGGAAAAAGATATAGATCCTATCTTAAAAATTAATCAACTCTCTTTTAGTTATTCTCCCTTAGATCCGCCCGTCATTGATTCCATATCAATGACAATAAAACAAGGTGAACAGATAGCTATTGTTGGTCCTAGTGGTAGTGGCAAATCAAGCCTTGCTAAATTAATTTGTGGTTTAAATAAGCCTTTATTAGGTGAAATTTTATTTAAAGATATTCCCTATAGTGAACTTAATCGTACCTTATTAAGCGAATTTATTACTTATGTGGATCAAAATGTCTTTCTTTTTTCAGGTAGCGTACGCGACAATCTTTCTTATTGGGATCGAAAATTTACAGATAGAGAATTATCTGCTGTTTTAGAACAAGTGTATTTAGGTAAAGATCTTTTATTAAGAGGTGGGTTAAATCTTAAGTTACTTGAAGGCGGTATTAACTTAAGTGGTGGCCAGCGGCAACGTTTAGAGTTAGCGAGAGCTTTATTATTAAAGCCACAATTGCTTATTCTAGATGAAGCAACTTCTGCGATGGATCCACTACTTGAATCAGCAATCTATGAAAATTTACGGAAAATTAATTGTAGTTTAGTCATTATTGCTCATCGTTTAAGCGCTGTATGTGGTTGTGATCATATTTATGTTATCAATGAAGGACAAATTGTCCAGCAAGGTACGCATCAACAATTATTAAAGGAGCCAGGTTTATATAAAGAATTAGTGGAGAATGAAAAATATGAGTTATGATAAAATTCCACTGCTTTATGTAAAACGTTTAACGAAAGATTATTCTGCAAAAAAACATACCTATTCATCCTTATCAAATTTTTTTGATATTCATTTTGCGGCCTGCAAATTAGTAGCAAACTATTTAAATATTAAATTAAGTAAGCCGATAGCTGATACTAATCAATTTAATTCAGCTGATTATCTGCAGACTGTAGCGAATCATAATCTGCTACGTATCCGCCGAGTTCGCTTGAAAGATAAATGGTGGAAAAATGATGCAGGCCCATTGATTGGCTTTTTTGATCATCATTGCTGTGCGCTTCTCCCTAAAAAGGAGAGCTATGAGATTATAGATTGTAAAACAGGAGAACGCCGACTCGTTGATGAAAAAACAGCTAAAAATATTCATCATCATGCCTACATGCTCTATCCAGCATTGCCGGAAAAACATGTTTCTATTACTGCTGTATTAAAATTTACCTTTTCTTTTCTAAAAAAGGAAATGAGAAAAATTATCTTTTTTCACATTTTAGCAGCCTTTTTTTTAACGGCGGTTCCAGTTATAACAGGCGTCCTTTTTGAACAAGTTATTCCTTATTCTAATTATTCGTTATTAACTCAGTACGCAATTTTATTAATCATAATTGGTGTTATTGTAAGTTTGCTCCATTTTTTACAAGATATCCTCTTATTGCGTATCCGCTTTAGAGCCCAGCATCGCATCCAAACAGCGATGTGGGATAGATTATTAAAACTACCTATCTCCTTTTTTAAGCAATTTACAGCAGGTGATTTAAGTTTCCGGGTAGGTGTAGTTAGCCTAATTCAACAGGAGCTAGGCGAGCGTGTTATTTCGACTATTATTGCTGGATTTTTATCAGTTACCTATTTGATTTTGATGTTTTTTATTGATGTTTATTTAGCATTAACTGCTATTTTGCTTGTTTTTATTATGGTTACTTTTGTGTTTACTATAAACTTAAGGTTACTAAAGGTAACTAAGCGGTTAACAACTAAGCAGACTAAAATTAGTGGTATTCTACTGGGTTTATTAGCGTCTGTAAGTAAAATACGGGTAGCAAATAAAGAAAAAAATGCTTTTCAGCTCTGGGAAAAGGAATATGCTGCAAAAATTCATTCAAAATTTGTTGCTAATAAATTAATTAATAAAAATCATATTTTTACAAACGGATTTATGGGGATTAGCACCCTTATTATTTATGCTCTAGTTATTTGGCGTGGTAATACGCTAAGTTTCAGTAATTTTATTATTTTTAATGCTGCTTTTATTCAATTTTTTAATGCATTTTTAGAGTTAACGGCGGTTGTAAGCGAAAGTATTGAAATTATTCCCTTATTTCAAAAAGCTAAACCTATATTTGATTGTGTTCCAGAACAGGAAAAGAACAAAAGTAAAATTGATCTATTAGACGGGCATATTACCATGCAAGATATTGTTTTTCGTTATCCTGGTAATGAAAAACCGCTGTTTACTAATTTAAATATTAATATTATGCCGGGTTCTTTTACGGCCTTTGTTGGGCCATCAGGAGCAGGAAAATCAACTATTTTTCGGCTTTTATTAAGCCTTGATTACCCAGAGTCTGGTAATATTAAATACAGTGGTGTGGATTTAAAAAACATTAACCTGCATTCTTTAAGAAATCAATTGGGTGTTGTTATGCAGACAACACAATTAATCCCAGGCACTATTTATGAAAATATTTGTGGAAACAACAGCGCCTTATCACGTGAAGAAGCATATGAAATTGCAAAGCATGTAGGCTTAGAGGAATTTCTACAAAACCTTCCTATGGGTATCGATACCTTAATTAATGATGGTATTCAAATGCTCTCAGGTGGAGAAATACAGCGTATCAATTTAGCACGCGCATTAGGTAATAAGCCTAAAATTCTTTTATTAGATGAAGCAACAAGTGCGTTAGATAATAAAGTACAAGCCCAAATTAAACAGCATCTGCAAACCCTTAATATTACTCGACTAGTTATTGCGCACAGGCTTAGTACGATTGTTGATGCTGATATTATTTATGTCATTGATCAAGGGCGTTGTATAGAATCAGGTAGCTACCAAGAACTGATGGCAGCAAGAGGATTCTTTTATCAATTTGCATCTAGGAAATAGCTGTTATCTTAGAAAATGCAAAGCATTGATACAGGACTCAAATTAAATAGACTATTCGAAATTAGTTAATACCCACTGGGTATATTAATTACTTCTTTCTTGTTGATAAGAAATAGCTAGGAAATTAAGTTGCATGAAAAAAATCTTTATGCAAGAATAAAACTCTCTGCTTCTATTTATGCCAATTGTAGTTGAATTAACAATGAAACAGCCTAGTAATAACTTGTTATTTTTTTCATCAAGCCATGTTGCTCGGCCTATACGTTTTATTATTCGTCTTATAACTATTATTAACATTATTTGCCTGTCTTAACGATGAGCGATTAAAAGCGTTAAGACAGGGCTCTTAACGACAGATGCTCGCTCAGCAGATCGTATTTTACCTATCGATTAACTTTAAGAGAGTACAAATAATGGCAAGATCAGTTTTTGAAATTAATATTGGCAAAGTTTCTGCCTATCCTATTTGCGTAATTAGTTTGGCTGCAGGATTTCTCTTTTATAAATATATTTTGCAAGTTTTTCCAAGTATTATTACTGATGATTTAATGCAGCAGTTTAATCTAAGCGGCGCTAGTTTAGGCCAATTAGCGGCGACCTTTTATTATTCATATATGATCATGCAATTATTTGTCGGCATTTTGCTCGATAAATACAGTATACGCTGGTTTACAACTTTAGCTATTTTTAGCGCTGCAGTAGGGGTTTTATTATTCTCTGAATCGCAGACATTGCTAGTAGCCAGCTTAGCGCGGGCACTAATGGGCATGGGTGTCGCCTTTGCTACAGTTGCCTATATGAAATTGGCTGCCACTTGGTTTGAGCCTAGGCAATATGCTTTTATTAGTGGTTTATTAGCTACCGCTGCTATGGCTGGGGCTGTTTTTGGTCAGGCGCCATTAGCTTGGTTAATAGATAGTTTTGGTTGGCGACTTTGCTTATTGTTAGTAGGGATGATAGGGATTTTTTTAGCCGTATTGTTTTTCTTTATTGTACCTGATAAACAGGTTTATCCTACCGTACGCGATACAAACAAGATTTCTTTTGAAGATATCAAGCAAGCTCTACAAAATAAGCAAAATTGGTTGCTTACCCTCTACAGTGGTTTAGCATTTTCACCCATCGCAGTATTCGGTGGCCTTTGGGGGAATCCATTTTTAGAACAAGCGTATCATTTAAGTAAAACCCAAGCTGCTTCGATGGTATCTTGTGTATTTATTGGATTAGGCTTGGGGAGCCCTATTTTAGGTTTTTTGTCCGATAGATTAAACAATCGGCGCGATGTGATGTTTTTTAGTACACTTTTATCTTGTGTTGCTATAATAATTGTTTTATTTAGCTCTTCTCTTTCCTATGTTATTTTAGCACTTCTATTATTTTTATTCGGTTTTGGTCTAGGCGCTTTTATGCTTGTCTTTGCCATTGCAAAAGAAAATAATTCATTAGCCTTAACAGGGACTATTGCTGCTATGCTTAATACAAGCGATGCTATCTTAGACGCTATAACCGAACCATTCATTGGTAAATTATTAGATTTAACTTGGGATGGAAAAATAGTTAATGGGATACATGTATTTTCATTAAGCGGTTATCGTATGGCATTAACTATTTTACCTGTTTATTTAATCGTTGGGGCAATATTATTAATTTGGTTAAAAAAGCTGCCAAAGTCATATAGCCTCGTCCATTAAGCTTTAGACAAGGCACAAGTGATTGAGGCAGCGAGTGTATAAGGAATACATGACTGAAGCCAAGTGAACTTGCAACACTGTATAAAGCTTAGTACGCGAGGCTATACCAATAAAATATTACTTCAAAATCATAAGGAGCAAACTTGTGGCAAAGCAACATTCCCCCAGATTTTTAGCTTTAGTCTCAGAAGCTAAGAAAGAAATTAAAGAAATCGATGCGCCAGTACTTAAGGAAAAAATTGATAAGCATTTACCTATGTATCTTATTGATATTCGTGAAGATCACGAATGGCCAATAGGACATATTCCTACTGCCGTTCATATGAGTAAAGGCATTATTGAAAGAGATATAGAAAAACTCGTACCTGATTCAGCTACACCAATTGTTGTATACTGTAGTGGTGGTTTCCGCTGTGCTTTAGTTGCTAAGACTTTACAAGAGATGGGTTATATTGAAGTTTATTCTCTTGCTAAAGGCTTGCAAGGCTGGCTAGATGAAGGGTATGGTCTAGAAAAATAAGATTTCTGTAATTGATTAGCTCCTACCGCCGAACGGGTGTATTTGGTGCATCTTGCGCGAAAATAATCCTTCAAAGCTTGTCCCCATGTAGATGGGGATGCTCACATAGATAGCTATGCTGCGCTTTTTTAGCATTATTTTCACGCAACCTACACTTAAATCCAACCGTTCACCAAGATATTGATATACCCCTGATCTATTACAAATTTCTAAAATAAGAGTTAGCCCCATGTTTTAATGGGGTTAATCAAAAGCAAGTGTTCTTTTTTATCTTGCTACAACAGAGGCAGTCATTCTAGATACGCAACTTTTCTTACCCTCTTCATTATACATATCTATTTGCCATACATGAGTTGTGCGACCTATATGTATAGGATGTGTAATGCCTTTCACTGAGCCTTTACTTACAGGGCGTATATGATTAGCGTTAATCTCTAAACCAACACAGTAAAATTTACTTAAATCTACTACAGAATTCGCTGCAACACTTGCTAGTGTTTCTGCTAGAACCACATTAGCACCACCATGAATAATACCTAAAGGTTGTTTAGTCCGTTCACTAGCAGGCATCGTTGCTGTTAAGAAGTCATCACCTATCTCAATAAATTCAATTCCTAAAAAATCAGCAAGTGTATTTTGATTGCGTTTATTGATGTATTCGATAGTTAAAGGTTGAAACCAGATAGCCATAGTTATTCTCACATAAATGAGCAAATTTTTTCTTTAAATTTAGGGTAATTTATTTAAGCCTTTCCTCTTAAATATCTTCAATATGAGCGATAAGTTCACGGCAATGTTTCATACCCCGTTTATGCTTAGGCGGCATTTGCCAGTAGTCCCCAAATTGACGCTTTAAAATACGATCAGCATTATTAGGGATATTAAACTCGCCATCTTCAAACTTTGCTCGCTTTAAAGGATAAAAATCATCATAATGAAACCAATTGTTATTTATACAATCATAACCATAACCAAGATAGGGGCTATTTTCTTTATTAGCATCCCTAATAATGCCACTTAATAATTTTTCTAATAATGTCTTTGGTATCATTTGACTAAGTAGTCGATAAACTCTGCCATTGTGCCCTGGATATAAATAAACAGGTGCATATTTATGATATAAAAGCCGCAGCGTTTTTTTAGAAATAAACTTATATAAAGTTCGTTTTATAGGATTAACTGGCCTTTTATCATAAGGAAAAATATCAATATAAATACCTTGATGATAAGGCTCAACACCAACTTCCCTTCTAACAATATAGCGACTATTATTGTCTCTAATTTTTAAAGGAACAAATAAATTAAAGTAGCCCTTGTCCGTTTTGGCAGTTTGTAACCACATATTGTCTGGCAATTCAGCAGGTGCTAGCTTTAAGAAAGCCTCGAAACTTTCTCTAGGCATAGTAATATCAAGGTCATCATCCCACTTAATAAAACCTTGATGGCGGACAGCGCCTAGTAAAGTTCCACCTTCTAACCAATAATCTAAACCATATTTGTTACAGACTGCATCTACAAATTTAAGCATAGAGAGCATTTTTAATTGTGCTTGTCTTAAATTTCCGTTTTCCACAGGATTTGATAAAGAAGTCATTAGGAATCCCTTTTGATTGTTTTTGGCTCCATAAAAAGGTGAGAATAGTAAAATCTATTTAATAGAGAATCAAGATTTAAAATTTAATAAGAAAAGATAAATTATTGTAAATCCCAAACAGATCTATCGATACGTGAGAATTTGCAGTTATTTGGATTATAGGAATGGCGCACATTAAAAAATTGGTTTTCATTAATGGTTAGGTCTTTAATTAAACGTAATTTAAAATTACGCCACTGTGGTAGAGGGCCGTTTACACTTTGACCTTGATACTGGAAGGCATGCAATTGCTTCTTTCCCTTTAAAATACCAAAGTGATGTGGCTCAACTAAACGAGGTAAATTGTTATAAGTAAAATAAATAGGATGGCGCTTATAAATAGCCTTTGCAAGCTTAGTTTCTACGGACATAATTTTTTCCTAAATTTATCTTAAAGTTATTTGATTTAAGTGTAAAATTAGTTAAATTTACACTCTTTAATTTTAGACTAAAAAACCAATAATTTAAGGAATTTAGATAATAAATTTATATATTTTTTTGTGTAAAAAAACAACCGTTTATTATAATTTATCTCCAACTTTTTTAAAATCTTTTTCATTGAAAATAGCTGAATAAAACTTATAATGTTTAAATTCAAGTAAATTATTACTAGGGTCTTTTAGAAAAAAAGTTTGATGCTCTATCTTAGTGCCTAAAAACCGTGTTTTAAGTGTTATCTCAAAAGAAATTTGTTTATTAATTAATTGGTCGTAAAATTCTATAAACTCCTTTTCTTTAAGAAAAATCAACCCAAAATGTCGAGGATAAATACCTGTTTGTAAAGGTAGGGGCTCATCTATTAAATGCGCTACAATCTGATGATTAGCAAACTGAAAAATTAAAGCATGTTCTGACTCACGTCCAATAGCAAAGCCTAACTGCTCATGATAAAAAAATTTAGCTAAGTTGAAATCATGAACAGGGAAAGCAAGATGAAATAGTGTTTCCATAAAATAATTAGTTAAGTTGTCCGCATAATACTTATATTAGCCTACACTAATAGAAATACTTTAACTTTTTATTCTCTAAAAGAGAGGATTTTTGATTACAAGCGACTTGTCAGTAGTGTTGGTTAATTAAGGAGTAAAAATGATTGCGAGTTTACTTAGAAATTACATGAAATTGAAGTTTATCCAAATTGTAATGAAATTATTAGCTGGTAAAAAGGGCGCTTTATTAAGGGGCGGGTTTCCTGTTGCTTTAGCAACCTTCTTAATAGAAGAATTCTTTAATCGAGCCTGGAAGGAGAAATCAGCTAAGAATAAAGCTAGTAAAAATAAGCCAAAAAAATAACCTGATTTTGCCATATACTACATATGCTGGATTTAAATTATGGGCCGTATAGGATTCGAACCTATGACACAGAGGTTAAGAGCCTCCTGCTCTACCAGCTGAGCTAACGGCCCATAGATAGAATACTTCGTTTAGATAAAAATGCAAGTATTTAAATATAAATAGATTATTAGTTAATCCCAAGCTTTATAAGTTTCTATAATTCTATCAATATGATTTTTATTTCTACTTACAAGTGTTATAGGTTTTTTAGTAAATGTTTTTAAGGCATCTTCTAAAGTAACAAATGTAAATCCATGTTCTTTATAGAGATTAATAATATCAGCTAAGGTATACGCATTGATTACATTAGCATGAATTAATAGGATTTGAGCCTGATTTGGCGTATGAGCGCGGCGATTTCGCTCTAGAGCTTTTAGAGTTTGTTGCCAAATAAAGTCTAAATATTCTAGTTTTAGCTCTTCGTTTAAATAAATATTGCGAACCTCTTTCGGTAGAGCAACTAACTTTCTATTAAATAGGAAATCTTTACTATCAATGGTAATAGGAGCAACTGTATAATTTAAGGTTTTTAAATAGTCTATTACTTTTTCTTTTTTCTCTCCTTTGCTAGTAGCGAGATAAGGAAAGCGAAAATATTTAGGCTCGGTAAGAATAGGGGATAAAAGTTGATCTGCTAATTCTATTTCTTCGAGGTAAGCTGCGAGGTCTAATTTATTTAAATTTGCGTGCGAGACGGTATGATTTCCCAAGCCAAAACCTTCATCATAAAATCTTTTAAGCATTATCCAGCCTGAATGATCGATATCGCCCGCAATTATAAATCCCGTTGCGGGAATGGCCTTTTTTTTAAGTGTGTTCAGAATCATATTAAGATGAAAATTTTTCTTAGGACCTACGAAAGGCAAATCATCAATTGTCAGAGCTATTTTTTTCATCTCAGCAAAACAATTATGTAAACTTAAAAAAACAAGGGTAAAAATGAAGAATCTTTTTAACAATTTCAAGTTTTATCCAGCAATAAAGTAGTATGATAAATGGGTTATTCTAACAAAAATTGCTCTAAATGGCCTTGATTTATTGTTTTTTATCGTGAAAAAATTCATCTTTTTAAGCTTTATGCGAATTATTTTTGCTTATGCTGCTAATTTATTGTTTAATAAAGCGAGGGAAAGCACTAAAAAGTTAAGTTATTAAAGAGGTAAAAATAAAATTATGGCTAAAGCATTTATGAAAAGACTAACTTTACTCTCTTTAGGGACTATTATAACAGCGCAAGCCAATGACACTGCTTTTGGTGGTACAGGGGCTTCTCCCTATCCTATTGAGCAACCTAATATTGAAATGGTAGCTGAAAAAATAATAATAACCGGCCATGATCTTAATAAAGAAAAAAGAGGCGGTTCGTGGAGTTACCAATGTAGCTTTTTATTTGAAAATAATTTAAATAAGCCTATCGCTATTCAAATGGGTTTTCCTTTTCCTGTTAATAATGAAGAATTTGGTAATGTTGCTATTCCTGCCGGATATCAATCTAAACCGGGGGCGGCGCTTGTTTATGATTTTATAGCTACGGCTCGCAATAAACCTATTGCGGTAAAGAGGCAAAAAATCACGCCTAATAAAGAAAAAGGTTTATCTTATCAAGATGCTTACATTTGGAATTTTGCCTTTTTACCCAACGAAAAGGTTGCCATTAATCACCATTATAATACAGGCGCAACATTTGATGTCATGGGATATCATTGGGTGAATTATGTTTTAAAAACGGGTAAATTATGGCAAGGAGGGCGCATTGGGCGTACTGAGATAGATATTATTCCCAATACACCTACGCGTTTATGTAGTGAATTAAATAAGAATGCCCATTATACAAAACCTAAACCTAAGGGGATGAAAATCGTTGGTAAAGGTAGAAATAGGCATTATGTTTGGAATTTAAAAAATTTCTCACCTAACGAAGATTTATCAGTATGTTTACAAACCGGGCGAAATTATATTCGCTATCGTGTGGTTTATCCGTTATTAGAAGAAAATTTAACCCGTTTACGTGCAATGAACTCTGAGCAATTAGCGCTCATAAGAAACACGATTTACGCGCAATATGGACGCCCGTTTGAGAATACCAAATTGCAGCGGTATTTTAATCGTCAATGGTGGTATGAGCCTAATCCTGCCTACTCAGATAAACTATTAACGGCAGATGATCAGAAAATTTTAGCAGCTATTCGGCAATTAGAATTAAAAAAAGCTAGCTAAAGAGTAAATCTAATTGTTTAAAGGCTATGTAATTAAGCTAAGTTTTTAAAAATAAATTATTTTTTCATCAAAAGCTAATAAGTGTTTTTTTGGCATTATTAAGATTTCCTTAATAAAATTTGGTTAAGATATTATCAATTTTTTTTTGAGATTTTAAATGCCAGGGCCTCTGAGTGCGAAAGAATTACTCACTAAGCATAATGAAGAAGAATTAAAAAAATTTATTAAGAGAAAATATAAAGAAGAAGACGCTAGGCTTAAGCTGCCGCGCGTCTCTTCAGTTCCTGGTCTCCTAGGTGGTACTCATCTCGATACCTATACCAAATTTAGCCCTAAATTTACTGAGGGTCGCATAAGTTTCCTTAAAAAAAATAACCATGCTAAAGGTTTTACCTGGACCACTACGCCTCAAAATTTAAAAAAAGCGGTGCGTTGGGGGATCATTAAGCCTGAATCTTTAACGGGTAAAGTGATTGCTTGTTTAGGTCAATACCGAGTTTTAGCGCATGAGCGTGTTGCTAAGGGCATGACGAGTAATACGCAACATACTAAACTTAAACTACTTGATGTGTATCAGGATAGAATTGAAGCTTTACAAAATTTAGAGCGGCTAGTTAATAGAGAGAATAGCGAAGAAGATTTTGGAAAGGCAATTGATGCTTATATCAAAAAAATTCAAGACATTAAGAATAAGTTAAACTTAGAAGCTTTAGAAACGATTAATCCTGGCAAAAAAGCAGAAAGCATTGCTGATTTAGAAGAAGATATTAAACGTGCCAAGCAATATTTAGCTGGTTTAAAAGAAAAAAAGAATTTACGTCCTTACAATCGTTCTCGTGGTCATCATTCTATTTTAGAGTTTGTCAAACAACAAACAATGATGCATCTTTATGAGCTCCAGGGAATTAATCAAGATTTAACTTATAGTCATAGACGCTTTTTTGCCTTCACTCGCGGTGAACTCAATGATTATATTGAAGACGCTCGTAAGATTATAGATGATTATGAGGGTGACCCCCGCAATGTGATTACTACAGCGCATCAGGGTAATTTTGAGCCAGAAAAAAACGCCAATGCTGAGGAAGGTGAAGTTGACGAGTCAGACAATTTAATAACTTATGATTTCACAACCGAGCATTTAAATGGTAAACAAGAAGGTCAAGCTTTATTAGCAATTAGTTTTATTGAAGGTTGGGATGAGGTTGATTATACTGATAAGCCAAAAGTTAAAAGAAAGAATAAAAAAGAAGATCAAAATGTTACTTATTCAGAAGAAGATTTAAGTGTTATTTATTCTACTCGTTGGAAAACCCACCGTAATTTTAAAGCGTTTATAATCAGTTTTGCTTACTTTATAGGTAATATATTTAAAAGCTTTATATTGCCTGTTAAGCCATGGGAAGAAGAAACATGGAAAGATAAAAATTTTCATTTGGCGGCTGCAGAATTACGCGAATATGCTAAGCCAGATGAACCTATGTGGTATAAATTTGGTTGGTCTGCCAAGAAAGTTGGTGAAGCCTTTATGGATCTCTTTAAAGGTGTTTTTAGTGTAGGTGGAAAATTGTTTCATCAGATTTCATTTGGAATTAGAGATGATTGGTATTTAACAGAAAAATTAGAAGAGTTACCAGCCACACTTGAGAAAGTGCAAAATGAGATTGACACCATTGCTGAGCAAGAACAAAACCTTTTAACGAAAACATTAAGAACGATAAAAGATAAGTTAAAAGAAAATGGAAAAGACATAGAAGAATCTAATGCTAAAGATGTATCTGAATATCCTTTAGCAATAATTCCCTACCATTTAACGCCAGGTGATCAAAACGATATTCTGACCTCTATGGTTCGTGGTATTAATGGTTTTGCCAATGTCTTTACTCATAACATTTTTGCCAAAGATCCCGTTGCAGGTCTTGCCTTTTTATCTACTTATGCCATTGGTGGCGCTGTCATTTTCTTTCCTACGCTTTGTAAAG
This sequence comes from Legionella pelazae, assembly GCF_052527395.1. NCBI lineage: Bacteria > Pseudomonadati > Pseudomonadota > Gammaproteobacteria > Legionellales > Legionellaceae > Legionella > Legionella pelazae. The sequence goes on along the minus strand of NZ_JBNVZS010000009.1, from coordinate 107,415 downwards.
CATTTTTACCTTCTGCTTATATAAATTGGTTTTCACATGCTTCTTATTGTATGGGTCATTCTAAGGAAGCTGCTGTTATTGCAGGCGGTTCTACGCAAGCTCAATTCGGCTCTAGTGTAATGGATTTAGTTGCACATGGCCCAACAAGCTCAACAATGCAAGTTATTTCGGATATCGCTGAAAATCCAATAACAGTTGCTGCAGGCTGCGTTATTGCTTACTCATTAGGGTATTACCTCGTTAATGGTGTTAAAGGCCATACGATTCCTTTTGTTAGTGATTTTTTTAAGAGCGACTTAGGATCAGTACCTGAAACAGGGTATCCTCTCATCGGCGCTAAAGTGGGAATTTCAGCCTATGAGGCATTTCATACACCTGAAAACAATCCCTACATCACTATTCGTCTAACATATAATCATGATGAAGTGAACGAGAAAACAGAAGAATATAAAATTGAATTAACCAAAGAAGACCTACATATACGAAAGCAAATGTTTATAACTACTTGGCTTGTTGAAAATGCAAATCATCTGCCTAAACTTAAGTCAAAAACTTTAATTACTCTTGCTAGGCAAATTGACGAAGCTTTTCCCGAGAATGAAGCAGCTGCGCTAAAAAAACTGCTTTATCCCGAAAAAACACATTCAATTGCTTACCAATTAATTGCTATCCCAACGAGTTATATTCCAGCTCTACTTAGAGTCTTAATTAATATAGTTATGAGTTTTGGTGCCTTGGCTGTTGGAAAACCTAACCCTTGGAGCCCAGTAAAGCATGCTTTCAAAGATTTACGCATAAAGGCAACGACTGATCTGACTCGATTAATTAATACGGGTGCTGAATTAGTGAAGCTTATTTATACAGGTGTCGCTTCCATATTTAAAGTACTGGCCTTTGTTGGTGGAATGGCTATAAGCCGTATTGCAGGACTGGCAGGAATGTCACCTGGTCATCATTTTCATCGCGGCGTTGGAAAAATACATAATTTCTTTCGTAGCTTAGGAGAATTCTTATATCCAGCCAGAGCCGTAAAGAATGTGGTAGTTGCCCATCCCACAAGCGTAATTAATAAAGTTGAGGATTCCTATACCAAACTCTTAGCTAGCTTGGGGCAAAGAGCTATAGTTATGGAAGTAGAGAAACTTAGACAAGTAGAAGCTAACAAAGAAAAAATAAAAGAGATAGTTCCTGATCTAATTATTTCGGAAGAAGATAGCAATACAGTGTTAAATACATTAAAAGCAGTATCTTAAAAATCAGAGCTCTTTAAGGGTAATTTATTTAGCAAATTTAAAATTTAATAAGAGAGAGTTTTCTTACTAAATAGGTAACTTATTCTCAAAAATTAACTTAAAATTAAATTAAACGATGCAAAGGAAAGACCAAGGATGTCGGAGCAACAAATACGCGAAAGGGATGATTCAAAACGCTGGCAGCTTTTGCAGCTCTATAATTTTTTTCGCCTATTTTGTATTTTAATTTTTTTAATTATTTTCTGGTATAAATCTATATTAGATACGGAAGGGTGGCAATACTTACTTATTCTTTTAAGCTATTTAATTTTAAGCTTAATTGGCCTTATCTGCGCAAAGGTTAAATTTCCCGCTTTTGAAAAACAAGTTATGCTGTTTGGTTGTTTAGATATTGTATTTGTAGCCGGATTGATTAGTTTTACTGGCGATATCCACTCAAGCTTCGCCATTTTATTAAATGTTACTGTTGCTGCATTAAGTATTCTTGTACCTGGTGCTTTAGTGCTTTTTTTTGCAGCCCTAGCTAGTACGCTATTGTTATTAATCAATTTTATTGATTACAGCTATAACCCATCATCTTCGCTTACTGTTTTCTATATCAGTGGTCTACATGGAATTAGTATTTTTGCTACTGCCATTGCGGTTTGGTATCTAGCATACCGGGTGCGAATCAGCGAAACGATTGCTTATCGGCGTGGCACTCAACTGGCAAATATGCAGCGCATGAATGAATATATCATCGAACGCCTTCATTCAGGTGTTATTTTTGTAAATGCAAATCGTTCAATTTACTTTATCAATTCTGCAGCACGACATTTTTTTAATTTATCTGCAACTGAAGATGTTTCTGAATTAAAACAGCTATCGAGTCTACTGGATGAGAAATGCCAACAATTCTTACAAAAGATTCAATTTGATAACAGACCTGTACAAACTATAATAGAATCTCCTCATCTGCGTATTCATTTTTTTGCCTCCTCAGTTGGTGCAGAAACCGCAGTTTTGATTTTTTTAGATGATTTATCTGCAGTTGCTCAGCAAGCCCAACAATTAAAGCTATCTTCATTAGGGCGGTTCTCTGCAAGTATTGCACATGAATTAAGAAATCCGCTGGGTGCTATTTCCCATGCTGTACAGCTTATGGGCGAGGCAACTCCCTTAAGTGAAGAAGATTTACGCTTAAAGGAACTCATTATTAATAATTGTAATCGCATGAATGGTATTATTAAGAATGTATTACAATTATCCCGTAGAGAGCCGGCACATCCACAAATTATTGACTTTATTCCTTTCATTAAACAGTTTAAACAGGATTTTTCTGTCTATAATCAATGTAATATGATTATAGACATATCAAATATGGAATCGGTCAATTTTATGTTTGATAAAAGTCAGTTAGAGCAAATTTTAGTTATACTTTGTGAAAATGCTATTCAACATGGCAGTTCTAATGGTGAAACAACTATTATAATAAGGGTTAGAGAAACCCATTTAGATACGGAGATTATCATCTGTGATGAAGGCAAAGGCATACCCGCTCACTTACAGGAGGCTATTTTCGAACCTTTCTTCAGTACAAAAAGAACAGGATTCGGAATGGGTTTGTTTATTGCAAAAGAGCTTTGTGAAATCAATCAAGCAAGATTGATTTTAAAGCCATCAGCAAAGGGTTGTTGCTTTGCCATTATTATTGAGCAAACGATTGGGACATTATAATGAGTAAGACACGCTTATTAGTCATAGATGATGAACCAGATATTTGTGAACTTTTATCACTGACCTTGACACGCATGGGGTATAGCTGCGACTTAGCTTACACTTACCAACAAGCTATTGAAAAACTTAATGCAAACGCTTATGCCTTAGTTTTAACTGACATGCGCTTGCCTGATGGCGATGGCATTGAATTAGTTAAATATATTCAGAAAACGAAAAATCAATTGCCTGTTGCTGTTATTACGGCCTATGGTAATGTAGAAGGTGCTGTCAATACTTTAAAAGCTGGCGCATTTGATTATCTTTCTAAACCAGTTGATTTAAAACAACTTAAAGATTTGGTCAATACGGCCCTAGCGATGCAAGAAAAAAAATTTCCTACTAAAGATGATGTACTATTAGGTAAAAGCCAAGTCATGCAGGAATTGCGGCAAAATATTAATAAGCTTGCACGCAATCAAGCACCCGTTTTTATTTTAGGCGAATCTGGAGTGGGTAAAGAGTTGGTCGCTCAGCTTATCCATCGTCAAGGTCCACGCGCTGGTAAACCTTTTATACCTGTTAATTGCGGTGCTATTCCCAGTGAATTAATGGAGTCTGAATTCTTTGGCCATAAAAGAGGAAGTTTCACGGGTGCTATCGCCGATAAATCTGGGCTTTTTGTGGCGGCTAACGGGGGTACTTTATTTCTTGATGAAATTGCTGATTTATCTTTATCCATGCAGGTAAAATTACTAAGAGCAATTCAAGAAAAAGCGATTAAACCTATTGGTGAACATACGGAAATTCCAGTTGATGTTCGCTTACTTAGCGCAAGTCATAAAAATTTACAAGATGAAATTATAGCAGGTCGCTTTCGTCAAGATCTTTATTACCGCGTTAATGTTATTGAGCTACGTGTACCCACGCTTCGAGAAAGGTTAACAGATATACCTATTTTAGCAGATTACATTTTAGATAATTTAGGTAGAAAACATGGAAGAACAATATTACCCTTGTCCCGTGAGTGTATCCAAAAACTGCAGGCTTATCATTTCCCAGGTAATGTACGAGAATTAGAAAATATTTTAGAACGAGCCGTAGCCATGTGCGAGGGCAATACCATTACAGTTAAAGATATACAAATACCTCAAACGGTACCTGCAATTTCGGCACCTCAGCAAATCAATGCTAATTTAAATGACTCCTTATATGAGCATGAAAAAGAACTTATCTTAAACGCTTTAGAAAAAACTAAATGGAATCGTACCGCGGCAGCAAAAATCTTAGGAGTAAGCTTTCGTACTTTGCGGTATCGCTTAAAAAAACTAGGTCTAGACTAGAACGTATCCTAGGTGAACTTTAAATTTATTATTTCTTAGTCATGTATTTTATGTCTTCAATTAAAGCTTCAGCACGAGCAATTAGATATTGATCTTTTTTAGCTAAAGTTCTAGCTAGTCTTAATTGCCGTAGTGCGTCCCGTTGTCTTCCTTGTAGCAGGTGACAGCGAGCTTCCGTAAAGTAAGCATAACCTTTCTGTTGGGCAGCTGCTTGTGCTTGAGCGAGTTCTTCACATAAAGGTAAATTATTTTGGAATTGTCGAAAGCCTTTTAATAAGATAGTAACAGCATCTTTAGGTTGCCCGGCTAAGCGCAACGTTTGTGCATAAGCCATTAAGACAGCATAATTTTCCGGATAATTTAGTTGCAGTTCCTGTAATCTTTTTAGCGAAGCAATAAATTGTTTATTACCTGCTTCAGCTTGCGCCATGGCAATTTGATAAAATAAATTGTTACTATCTGCATTAAGTAAAGATGTTAGACGTGCTTGGGCTTGTTTATAATTATCCATTCTAAGATAGGTCACTGCATGGCCATACTGACAAGCTACATTAGAATTATGACGTCGACATTCATGTTGATAATAATTCAATAGGTGCTGAGGATTTTGAGCGACAATTGTGCGGATTAACTCTTTAAATAAATGATAATCTAGCGTATCAGTCGAATTTTTGCGTTTTATATGGGTAGTGCGATTTTCAGCCTCGGCAATGCGATCGTCATCTAAAGGGTGAGTACGTAATATAGCTGGGAGATTGGCTGTATAAAAATAGCGAGAATGTTGCTGCAATTTCCTAAAAAAGTCAGCCATACCATGTGGGTTTAATCCAGAACCCATTAGCATTTTAATGCCAATTCTATCGGCTTCTTTTTCATTAGCGCGGATAAAATTAATATTATCTTGAGCAAAACCTGACATCGAAGCCATCAAGGCGCCGCTACCTAAGGTTGGATTTACTGCACCTAGAGCTACGGAAGCAAGCAAAGACGCAAGTAAAGGGATTCGCATTTGCTTTTCATGTTCTAATAAACGATACAGATGATGAAGACGAACGTGTGCCAATTCATGTGCCATCACACCTGCCAGTTCACTTTCGTTATCGGTTGCTAAAATGAGCTGAGAGTTAATTCCGATATACCCTCCAGGGCCTGCGAATGCATTTATCTCATCTGATTTAACAATAAAAAAATAAGGCGCCGATCCTTGGTCAAATTTTGTCAGTTTTTTGCCTAAGTGATTAATGTATTGGTTTGCTAAAGGATTGCGTACAATACTATCTGATTGATTTATTTTTTGAATAAATTCTTTCTCTAATTCTTCAAGCTGTTTATTAGTATAAGGTGTTAAAGCGTAGCTACTATAGGTAGAAAGTTGTAAGCTAACAATAAGCAGCAATGTTTTAATTATCCTTAATTTTTTAGAAATTCTGTTTATTATTTTCATAAGCTTAATTCTAAGTTAATTCTCCATGGTTAAGCGAATTTATTATCTAGCAAAATATCAAAGTAAGATAGTATTTTTGGTAATAAAATTACTATATTAACAAATATTAGCTCACTTGCAATTTGTGCAGTGGGATTGCTTTTAGCCAAAATTAGCAGTTATGAGATTATTAATCTATTTAAATGAGAGCTGCTCTACTCAAAAAATGAATATTTTGCTATGATAGCCCCTTTTTTAACTTGTTGATTTAACTATGCACAGAGAGTTTATGGTTGCTGCTCTTGAACAAGCTTGGTTAGGCCGCGGTGTCTGTGCGCCTAATCCTAGCGTTGGTTCAGTAGCTGTGCATAACAATCAAATAGTTGCACGTGCTTGGCATCAGGGTGCAGGAAAGGCCCATGCAGAACAAATTGTATTACAGCAGCTATCAACTGATTTAGACAAAATTACTCTCTATGTAACATTAGAACCTTGTAACCATTGGGGGCGAACTCCCCCTTGCGTCTCAGCTATTATTAATTCAAAAGTTGATCGTGTCGTTTTTGGGTTTCGTGATCCTAATCCTGTGGTTGTAGCAAATAATACGCCGAATATATTAAAGGAAGAAGGAATTGCAGTAGAGCATTTTCCATTGCCTGAAATAGATGAGTTCTATCAAAGCTATTATTATTGGACAAATACTAAAAAACCTTGGGTAACAGCTAAACTTGCGCAAACATTAGATGGCAAAATTGCAGGATTTCAAGGTCGCCAAATTCAATTATCCAATGAAAAATGTAAGCAATTTACACATATGCAACGTTTATATACGGATATTATATTAACGACAGCCCGCACTATTATCAATGATAACCCTGCTTTAGATGTCCGTTTAACAGATATTAAAAGGAAGAAACCGATTGCTATATTAGATGCAAACTTATCGCTTTCGTCAGTCTCAATTGGTCTTAAGATTTTCCAAACAGCAGAGTATTGCCATATTTATCATGATGAAAGTATTAAGGTTCAAGATAGGCAGCCAAATTGTAGCTATTATGGAATGCCTACATGCAAAGGTCAATTAGACTTAAGCGCGGTTATTAATCACTTAGGTTTACTGGGTTATCATGATTTATGGGTTGAGGCAGGAGGCAAGGTCTTCTCAGCACTACACCATCTTTCATTGGTACAAAAAACATATCTCTACCTTGTGCCAACTTTTTTAGGAGAGGAGGCGACTTCAGCTTATTATGGTGATAATTTTTTTAAGCGACCACATAAGATTTCTTGGCAAGAACAAGAAGATAATATGATTGCTTGTTTAGTATGGGGGGATTGATGTTTACCGGATTAATCGAGCAACAAGGAGAAGTAGTTCTTAATGAAAGAAGGGAAGTAGCGAATCGCCTAATTCTAAGAGCCTCTTTTGAGGAATTAGAGTTTGGTGAAAGTATTGCAGTAAATGGGGTGTGCTTAACTCTGCTACCTGAGAGTTCCAATGAGGGTTTACAGTTTGATGCTTCACCTGAAACATTAAGTTTAACGACTTTAAATAGCTTAAAGGTGGGTGATAAGGTTAATTTAGAAAGAGCCATGCTTGCAAGCAATCGTTTTGGTGGCCATTATGTAAGCGGGCATGTCGATACCACTGCTGCGATTTTATCAATTCAACCTATAGGTGACTTTTTAGAAATTACGGTAGGTAATTTTGGTATACCGCCTCATCTTTACCTTTTGCCAAAAGGAAGTATTACTGTAGAGGGTGTAAGTCTTACTATTAATGCAGTTAACAAAGGAAGCATTAAAATAATGTTAGTGCCTCATACAATAGTAAAGACCACATTAGGCCTTAAGGAAGTTGGTCAACAAGTCAATGTGGAGTTTGATTATTTTACCCGAATTATAGCGCATCAGCTTGCTGTTTCTGGGCAATTGAAAATTGAGGTTTAGCATGACAGGTTTTGCTACCATTGAGGAGGCCATTGCTGTATTACAAGCAGGCCGAATGATTATTTTAATGGATGATGAAAATCGTGAGAATGAAGGTGATTTAGTAATCGCTGCTCAGTTTGCTACACCGGACGCAATTAATTTTATGGCTCGATTTGGTCGTGGTTTAATTTGCCTGCCAATGGCCCAAGAATTAATTGATAAGTTAAAATTACCACTTATGGCTACTAATAATCGCTCTCCTTACGGTACTGCGTTTACTCTATCAATTGAAGCTGCAAGTGGCGTATCGACTGGCATCTCCGCACAAGACAGGGCGCGTACAATACAAGTGGCAATTAATCCTCAAAGTGGCCCTGATGATATTATTTCCCCAGGTCATGTTTTTCCCTTAAAAGCAAAAGCCAGAGGCGTTTTAGAGCGTCCTGGTCAAACAGAAGGGAGTGTGGATTTAGCTCGCTTAAGTGGTTTAATACCTGCTGCTGTCATTTGTGAAATTATTAATGATGATGGAAGTATGAGCCGTCAAGAAGATTTGGCTATCTTTTCAAGCAGACATGATATCCCACTCGTAACTATTAAAGATCTAATTGAATATCGCATTCGTCATGAAGAATTAATTCAAATAGCAGCAAAATCAACAATTCCATTATACCAATATGGTGATTTTTCCATGACTGTCTTTACCAACAAGTTAGACAGTGCCGAGCATTTTTGTCTTATAAAACCGCCAAAGATTGCCAATCAGGTGCCTTTAGTTCGCATTCACTCTGAATGTATCACAGGTGATGTTTTCGGCTCTTGTAAGTGTGATTGTGGTATGCAGTTACAACAGTCTTTATCCTTAATCAGTGAACAAGGTGGTATTTTAATTTATTTACGTCAAGAGGGCCGCGGTATTGGTCTTGCTAATAAATTAAAAGCTTATGCGCTGCAAGAGCAAGGGTTAGATACAGTGGACGCTAATCTTCAACTTGGTTTTCCTGCTGACGCGCGTGATTATGCTATTGCTTTTCAAATTTTAAAGCTCTTAGGGGTTGAGGTGCTACGTTTATTAACTAACAATCCTAGAAAAGTGGAGGCTTTAGAACGCTACGGCTTAATAGTTAGCGAGCGCATTCCATTAACTATTAAACCATCTCATACTAATCGTGAGTATTTAAAGACAAAACAACTTAAATTAGGTCATTTAATAACGCTTGATTAGGATGCTTCAAGGTTATTCATGCAACAACTCTGACAGAGAAGATCACATTCCTAAAGTTAGCGAATCTGAAGGTAATAAAATGATCAACCACTAGTTAGAGCATTAAAGCGAGTTTACTTCAAAATTAGGTATTATTTCTTGTTGGATTTTGTTAAAATTTAATCCCGTTTATATTTAAAATTGCTTTGAGCGAATTAGCGTTCTAAACGGGGTCTTATGACAAAGTATATCTTCATTACCGGCGGCGTAGTTTCTTCATTAGGTAAAGGAATAGCTGCCGCTTCTCTTGCTGCCATTCTTGAAGCTCGAGGTTTAAAAGTAACCTTAATCAAACTTGATCCCTATATTAATGTTGATCCAGGTACGATGAGTCCTTTTCAACATGGCGAGGTATTTGTTACTGCTGATGGGGCAGAAACTGATTTAGATTTAGGACATTATGAACGTTTTGTACGTACAACGATGACGAAACGCAATAATTTCACATCAGGAAAAATCTATGAAACGGTCATTAAAAAAGAAAGACGGGGCGATTATTTAGGTGGCACAGTTCAAGTTATTCCTCATATCACCAATGAAATTAAACGCTCTATTAAGCTTGGCGCAGAAGGTTTCGACATTGCTATGGTAGAAATTGGTGGCACAGTAGGTGATATTGAATCCTTGCCTTTTCTTGAAGCTATAAGGCAGATGCGTATTGAATTAGGCGCGCAACGATCTTTATTTATTCATTTAACATTAGTGCCTTATATTGCTACTTCAGGAGAGACTAAAACAAAACCTACTCAGCACTCTGTAAAAGAATTACGTTCTATTGGTATACAGCCGGATATTCTAATCTGTCGTTCAGAAAAATCTTTATCAGCAGCTGACAGAGCGAAAATTGCTTTATTTACGAATGTTGAAAAAGAGGCCGTTGTTTCACTAGAGGATGCGCAAAGTATTTATCAAATTCCTATCATCCTTCATGATCAAGGTTTAGATGAAATTGTTTTAAAAAAATTAAGCCTAGATTTAAAACCAGCTGATTTAAGTGAATGGCAAGCAGTTGTTGAGGCACAAGCTATCCAGACGATGACGGTTAAGATTGCTATGGTTGGTAAATATACGGAACTTAATGATGCGTATAAGTCAATTAATGAAGCCTTATGTCATGCCGGAATACACACTCAAACTAACGTTAAGATTGTCTATATTGATGCTGAGTTAATTGAAAAACATGGCACTGAAATTTTACAAAATATTGATGCCATTTTAATTCCTGGCGGTTTTGGAGAACGAGGTATTGAAGGTAAAATTAAGACAGTCCAATATGCGCGTGAGACTAAAACGCCTTTTTTAGGGATTTGTCTTGGTTTGCAGACAGCCGTGATTGAATTTGCGCGTAATATGTCAGGATTAACTAGCGCCAATTCAACAGAATTTGATAAAAATACACCTTATCCTGTTATTGGTTTAATTACAGAATGGTTAGAAGAAGATGGTCGAGTTAATATACGAGATGAAAACACTGATTTAGGTGGAACTATGCGCCTAGGTGCGCAAGTATGTCAACTTGATGCGCAGTCCAAAGCTTTTGATATTTATAAAAAGACTACAATCATCGAGCGTCATCGTCACCGCTATGAAGTCAATAATAAATTTGTAGAAGCTTTAGTCGATAAGGGCTTAATCATTTCTGGTCGTTCAGCAGATGGGGCTTTAGTTGAAATGATTGAATTACCTGATCATCCTTGGTTTATTGGTTGTCAATTTCATCCTGAATTTACATCAACACCTCGTGATGGCCACCCTCTTTTTGAGCAGTTTGTAATAGCCGCTCGTTCTTATCATGAAGAGAAGGATAATGCCTTATGAAACTATGCCATTTTGAAGCAAGCTTAGAAAATCCTTTATTTTTAATTGCAGGTCCCTGTGTTATTGAAAGTGAAGAATTGGCTCTAGAGACTGCAGGTTATTTAAAGGAAATTTGCACTAGTCTAAAAATTCCATTTATTTATAAATCATCCTTTGATAAAGCAAATCGCTCATCTATTGCAAGCTATCGCGGGCCAGGTTTTGAGAAAGGCCTTTTAATTCTTGAGAAAGTGAAAAACACTGTTGGCGTGCCTGTTTTAACTGATGTTCATGAAGACACACCTCTATTAGAAGTAGCAAGTGTAGTTGACGTTTTACAAACACCGGCTTTTTTGTGCCGTCAAACTAACTTTATTCAAAATGTTGCAGCCATGGGGAAACCGGTCAATATTAAAAAAGGCCAATTTTTATCGCCTTGGGAAATGAAACATGTCGTTGCTAAAGCTAAAGCATGTGGGAATGAACAGATTATGGTATGCGAACGCGGTGTGAGTTTCGGTTATAATAATCTTGTTTCAGACATGCGTTCATTGCAAATTATGCGAAATACACAATGCCCAGTTGTCTATGATGCGACTCATTCTGTTCAACTCCCTGGCGGCAATAATGGTAGTTCAGGTGGGCAACGGGAGTTTATTCCACCATTAGCTCGCGCTGCCGTTGCAGTAGGAATTTCTGGTATATTTATGGAAACACATCCTAATCCTGATAAAGCGCTAAGTGACGGGCCAAATAGCTGGCCACTGCATGAAATTAAGTCTCTATTAGCTTCTTTAATCGAAATTGATAAGATAGTTAAAGCACAGTTTGTTTAATTGATAGGTTGGGTCTTGACCAACAAATTTAATCATTACATAAAAAATCCCGGCAAGTGCCGGGACAAGTAGCGGAGAAAGCGTTTATTCACGGCCTGAAAATGCACTTAGTAATTGTAGCAGGCTAATGAAAAGATTATAGATTGATACAAACAATGCAACAGTTGCAGAGATATAGTTAGTTTCACCACCATGAATAATTTCACTGGTTTGAAATAAAATTAAACCAGAAGAAATTAAAACAAATGCGGCTGAAACTGCTAAGTGTAAAGCTGGGATTTGGAAAAATATCCCCGCAATCATAGCTAGTAAAGCAACCATAACACCGATAAATAAAAATCCACCTAAGAAGCTAAAATCTTTACGCGTTACCAGTGCATAACCTGATAAGGCAAAGAAAATCATACCTGTACCGCCTAGGGCAGTCGCCACTAATTGAGGTCCATTAACATAATTGGCAATAACCATATTAAGAATTGGACCCAAAGTGTAGCCTAAAAATCCGGTAAAGGCAAAGACACTGATTAAACCGAGAGCGCTATTTCTTAAGGCGTGGGTTAAAAACATCAGTCCATAGACGCCAACTATCATCAAAATAGGATTCATTGGCCGTACATTCAATGCAAATGCAGCATAGGCTGTAAAAGCACTGAATAAAAAGGTCATACTTAATAGGAGATAAGTATTACGTAATACCTTATTAGTGGCTAGTACCGATTCATTGCGCTGGCTTAAAATCGTTACATCATTCTGTTTCATATATCGCTCCAAAATAATTTATACTGTTATTGTAGCATATGTGTGGGTAATTATTAGGTATTTCAAGTCTATACACACTTAAAATACCGCGCAAGAGGTTAAATCTCTAAAGCTTTTAAATACTTATAATTTTAAATTCAAAAATTGGAAGAATTATGGCTAAAGTAGCGGTAATACAAATGACTTCATCAAGCTCCATTGCAGTTAATATAAGTATAGTAGAGAAATGCTTGCAGCAAGTAGCTAAACAAAATATTAGTCTTGTAGTATTACCAGAGAATTTCGCGTTTATGGGAATTAAAGAAGTAGATAAATTAGCTATAGCAGAAGACTTTGGCTCAGGTCTAATTCAAGATAATATAAGCCAGTTAGCTAAAAAATATAATCTATGGCTTATTGCTGGAACTATACCCATTAAAACAAATAGTAATCGCATACGTTCAGCCTGTTTAGTTTTTGATAATAAAGGTTTATGTCAAGCAAGATATGATAAAATACATTTGTTTGATGTTGAGGTTGCTAATAAAGAGGCTTATCTTGAGTCTGCTACTGTAGAGCCGGGCGATAGGATTGTTGTAGTTGATACCCCCGTTGGCCGAATAGGGTTATCAGTTTGTTATGATGTCCGTTTCCCAGAACTGTACCGCCAATTAGAACGAAAAGGCGCACAGTTATTTGTTGTTCCATCAGCTTTTACCGCAACAACAGGCCTTGCGCATTGGGAAGTCTTATTACGTGCCCGAGCTATAGAGAATTTATGCTATGTTTTAGCGCCTAATCAAGGTGGCAAACATGAAAATGGTCGAGAAACTTATGGCCATAGTATGATTATTGATCCGTGGGGGAAAATATTGATAGAACAAACTAATAATTCCGGTATAGTTAGTGCATTGATTGATTTAACTCAATTAGAAAATCTAAGGCAGAGATTTCCCTGCAACCAGCATCATATATTATAATCGTAAAATTAGATTAATTGTTTCGGCGTTTTAATAGGTAGGCTCTTATGACTCAAGCACTAACTCTTGCAAAAGATATTATTTTAAAACCTGCATCGCTTGATGAAACAGCAATTGAAAAACTCTTAAAATCATTTATGGGTCGCCATATTGATGATGCTGATCTTTACTTTCAAAGTAGTATTTATGAATCCTGGTATTTAGAAGATTCCGCAGTAAAAAGTGGCAGTTATTCTATTGATCGCGGTGTAGGTATACGAGCAGTAAGTGGCGATAAAACAGGGTATGCTTATTGTGATGATATCCTCTTATCGGCTATTGAACGGGCTGCAGATGCTGCTCGTTCAATTGCATTAACGAGTGCAAAATCGGTACATTCAGTTGCTATTCAGGGTGCACCTATTGCTAAGTATGCCAGTATTAATCCAATTGATAATATGACAAAGCAAGAAAAGATTGCTTTATTAGAAGCGATTGATAAAGAAGCAAGAAAGCTTGATCCGCGCGTTATTCAAGTCAATGCTTCCCTAAATGGCTGCTATGAAGCTGTCATGGTAGCTGGATTACATGGCGAATTGGTAGCAGATATTAGACCTTTGGTGAGTGTTAATGTCAGTGTCATAGTCGAAGATAAAAATGGCCGACGTGAGGCCGCACGTTCAGGTGGTGGAGGTCGTGTCGCTTATTCTTATTTCTTGCAACAAGAAAAAGCATTGCAATATGCACGCGAAGCTGTACGTGAGGCATTAATTAATTTAGAAGCTCAAGCCGCGCCTGCCGGTACAATGCCAGTCGTGCTTGGCCCAGGTTGGCCTGGTGTGTTATTGCATGAGGCAGTTGGCCATGGGTTAGAAGGTGATTTTAATCGTAAGGGTTTATCGGCTTTTTCCGGTAAATTAGGTCAGCAAGTAGCAGCAAAAGGTGTGACAGTGGTTGATGATGGAACTTTGCCAGATAGACGTGGTTCATTAACTATTGATGATGAGGGAACACCAAGTCAATGTACTACATTGATTGAAGACGGCAAGCTAGTTAATTATATGCAAGATAAGTTAAATGCGCGTTTAATGGGGATGCAGCCCACTGGAAATTGCCGCCGCGAATCGTATGCACATCTACCTATGCCGCGCATGACTAATACCTATATGCTTGCAGGCACACATGATCCACAAGAAATTATTCGCTCGGTTAAACGAGGTCTGTATGCAGTCAATTTTGGTGGCGGGCAGGTTGATATTACCTCTGGTCAATTTGTATTTTCTGCTAGTGAAGCTTATTTAATTGAAGAAGGTAAAATAACTCAACCTGTAAAAGGAGCAACCCTTATCGGTAATGGACCTGATGTGATGAAGAAAATTAGTATGATAGGTAATGACTTATCATTGGATCCGGGTATTGGCGTTTGTGGAAAAGACGGTCAATCTGTACCCGTTGGTGTGGGACAGCCAACATTGAAGATTGATGCTTTAACGGTTGGCGGAACAGGTTAATTTAGATTGTTTGCTGAAGATATAGTTTTATTTTAAATAAAGTTCTCTGCTCTTTACTTTAAGAGCAGAGATTGCAGTTATTTATGGTTTAAATGTTCTAGTAGCTAAAGAGTCAAGGCTGTGTAAATCCTTAGTTCTAGTTGCAGCCGCTGCCGCAAAATCAGAACCGATGCCAAATTCATTACGCGATAAAATTATTTTCTGAGTAGCATCATAAGTGGGTAATACCCAAAAAGGATCATCAAAGGCTCGCACTTTAGCCCCCATTAACTTAGCGAACTTTTTCCCAAAAGCTGTACTTACCACGCCATCACAAGTATAAAGCCAAATTTCAGCATTTGGCCCCCACGCTTTTTTTAGATTTGCTAAAGCTGTTTTATTAGCAGCATTGCTCTTAATTGCAGCAATAACGGCAGCGTCAATACCTGGTGAATCAATATCTGCATTGGCAGGAATAGTAGTGCCCCATTTACCTTGCGTTGTTAAAGTTCCCATAAAGCCCATATTGCTAGTTCCTGCATATAAAAATAAATTAAGACGAACTACTCTTGAAGGATGACTTTTACCAAATCCAGCTACTTTAGGGGCAAAATGAGTCACAGAGCTAATTAAATCTGCAAGTGAATTCATAACTTGCCCATAGGGTTTGGTAGCTTGATTATTAGCACTTGTCGCAGCAGGGCTAATTGCATCAAAATCTTCTGCAGCTGGAAGCCATTTGTCATTCATTAAACCTTGCACCTCAGCAGCTTCGTCAGGCCAGGGGCTAGGAAAATTAGCATAGCAAGCAAGTTCATAGCTAATCACGCCACTTACCCTTGAAGAGCCACGGCCCTTTCCTTTCGTAGCAGGAATGATACTAGCACCCGATTGGCCAAGGCTTCCCCAATTCATTTTTGAAAGTACTTCATCTGCTCGGCTAGTGTTGTTAAACATGTTACGGTATTCTTCAGGAACGCCAGGCATATAAGAGTCATCAAAAGGCTCACCTGATTCTGTTCCTCCATTACCTCCAGGCCCAGGTGAAGTTGATCCCTCAAACCCACCACCGCTTTCGCCATTAACGGATGAATTACCAGTACGAGGTGATTGCTTGTCCATCTCAGTGGCTGTGTTTAATAAAGCACCACTTTCAGAGACATTTTTAGCAGAACCTGCATTACCAGCAGGAAGTCCCATGGCAGCAAGTGCTAATTGAGCAGCTATTCTTTTTTCTTCGATATCTTTTTGAGCTGCAACAGCTAAATTGGCAGCTGCTTGTCTACCTGCTTCGGTACTTGCGCTAGTTGCATGACCAGCTAGAGTTTGCGCTAACGAAGAGGTAGCTGCAAGCCCTGCCATATCACGGAACATATTACCATTTTGTACCGCATTGATAATGGCACCGACACCAGTTGGATCAGGTAAAGGAGTTGGGTTCATGATGTTTAATACAGGCGCGCCTAAATGACCTGGTGTAGCGTCAACAGGCTGTGCCCTAGATTCCATTTGAATGGCTGCAATTTCAGGTGGTTGTAAAGGAATAGGCGAATCCTGCCAATTCCAGAATCGAGTTGCGTCAAGTTTCTCTGCAGAGTTAGAACGGCCTAATACTGCTTCGGCAAATACACCGCCAGTAGGAATAGGAACAAGCTGTTCGGCAGCGGTAGTAGCACCTAAGACTAAGCCACGCTCTTTAAGCCAGGCTTTCCAATTTTTGTGTGACTCATCTAAATTATCCTCTTCGCTTCTTTCTTGAATACCAGCTGCTTCTACAAAGCTAGGCATACGAAATACTAAATAATTACTAGCGATCATGATAGGATTCGGATCAATTAAATCTGCAATAGGCCTGCCTTCAAAGGTATAAGCGGAAAGAAGCAAGGCGATACTAGATGGGTCTAATGTACGCCAAATAGCTTGACTGTAATGTAGCCTATTTTGTTCAAGATGAATGCTTAGTTCTGTTTCGCCTTCATTGGCTATAAAACGACATAATGATAAATCTATCGCATTAGGCGCAACTTCAATAGGAATACTAATTGGAAATTTAGCACTGCCATAATTTAATTGAAGAGTTAATTTTCCAACTAGATAACTTGTGCTCGTAGAAGATACTCGAACGTCACTAATCTCTTGAATAGGAATTGCATCATTAATTATCCATTCTAAAATATTTATGCTTGAAAGATTAACTGAGCTTCCAGATTGGAGTTGTATTTTTACGTTACTAATTGTAATAGGCGAATTGCCTTGAGCACGTAACTCAAAAGTAACACCACTAAGCTCGGTTTCGCCAGGTAAAAATAGATCGCTTGTTCCGGGCTTAACTATATTTCCTAAGGTAATTCTAGAGGCTCTTACTAATTCTTCTTTAACCCAAGAAAGGTGATCATGTAAATGAGTTGTCGCCGTAGGTGTTATAGCTGGCTCATTATTTATATTCTCTGTAGAAGCATTTTCGCTTTCTGATAAATTGATAGCGCGAGCAATAGCTGTCGTTGCTGTTCTCGCCGCTAAACGATCGAGTCTAGAAACTCTATCAAAAATTGTTTTTGTTGGTCTTAAAGGCAAAGAAGGTTTAATCATAACCGAACCAAATTCTGCTCTTAATAATTCGTGGGCACGACGATTTAGAGCAGCATCGGCTAATACTCCTTGATAACGTTCGATAATCGATCTATCAAAGTTCACTAATTTCATTGGAATAAATAGGCAGCGTTCAACTTGATGTAATTGAACGTTAACACGGTAGATTTCGATGACCTCAAAGTATTGTACAGTTAAGGCATGCATGTGATTATAGTTAGCAATAATACGTGTTGAAACACTTTGATGCTCTTCTTCCGAAACTTCTTTCACTATTGATGCTCTCCGATCACGGACAGATGAGGCTGCTTGTTGCGTTGCGTCAGAAACACGTTGATTCATAGTTGCTGCTAGATTGCGAGTTCCTGCAGAGGAGGAAAAGCTCTCGGCGTTTGAAGTGGTTGTCGCTGATGATCCACTGCCACCTAAAGTCAATGGGCCTAAGCTCAAGCCTAATCCACCACCACCTGCACTGGTTGTTGAGCTAGCGTTTGTCCGTGAGAACCCGGTTTGAACTTCTGAAGCAACCGCTTCTTGGACTTCACTGATAGCACGATTATGTGTGCTGGTGTTCGTTAATTTTTCACTTTCAGAAATAGCTTCCTCACCTGCTGCACGAGTTTGGCGAGCCCAATTTAAAACAGCAATACGTGTACTTTCTCCAGGAGCCAGCGCTACGCTATGTAATAAGTTTCCAAGTGTTATGCCTTGTGCAAACCAAGATTGAGCGAAGGTAAGTACTGCGCCAACAGCAGGTGCTTTAAAGCCAAAATCCGCAGAAACGGTAGGAGAAATATCAATGGGGCCTGCTGAATTTAAATCAGTGGTTTCTCCAGGTGTAACATGATCAATGACGACACTCTGGTAATAATGCCGTTCTGTTGGGTATTCACCTAAACGTGGTACAAGTTCGCTAGCCTCTTCATCTTGATGAAGAGGAGGTATTGCTGCATTTAATATAACTTGCGCTGCGCAAAAAGGCGGCCATCTGCCTAAATCACCAACGGTTTCTATTTGTAAATTCTTTTTAATTTCAGTAGCAAGTGGTTTATCAATCTCTCTTAGTAAGGCAATATCTGCTTCTACTAAAGAGGCAGGCGTTGCTGGCGAATCAGAATCAATAAAGCTGCTTGGTATGCGTCCTAGACGCGCTGTAATGGAGTTTCCTCCGCCATAAGCAGCGTTAGCAATTTCAAAGGCTAATTTAAAAAGAGGAGAGCTGGCAAGATCATAAATTTTTTTTATACCTAATTTATTTAACGTTTCTTCTGTCTTATCAGATACGCCTAACAAGGCTGAAACAGGTTGTCCTAAAACAGCTAAAGCATCCATTTTGGTATAGCTAAATTTTAATCCATCACGATAACTCATATTTATTCCTTTAGAAATTTTTGTCTATATCGGCTTATTTAGGTAAAAGTTAAATAATTTTAAGCTCCGATAATTAGGCTTTAGAATTTAGGTTGGGTGATGTAATTAGTTTATGAATTGCTGATAAGAAAATAGAGTTTATAAGAAATTTTTATTAGGTAAAATAATAAAAAATCTTGAAGCGTTGGCCTTGGCCCGACAAATACCTATGCTAATTCCAATAAAATATTTTGAATTTCAAAAATACGTTCCTCAGTAGAGGTTTTATCTAGCATAAAACGTAATTTAGTTGAACCTTCTAGCTGATAACGTTTTGCATGGACTTGAATTAGGTTGATTAAAACGCTGGTATTAATTTTGGGATTTTCACTAAATTCAATTTTGCCTTGTTGCTGAGTCGCTGTAATTTTATTAATTCCTAACTTTGCAGCTAATAACTTAAGTTCGGTAATTAAAATTAAATTTTTAGCCGGTTGTGGTAAAAGGCCAAACCTGTCAATCATTTCTATCTGTAATTCTCTTAACTGATCTTTATCCTTTGCATTTGCAATCCGTTTATACATAATTAAACGGGTATGAATATCATTGATATAATCTTCAGGAAGAATTGCACTAATTCGTAAATCGATTTCAGGACCTTGTTGAATTGGAGCGGTAAGTTCTGGCGTTTTGCCTGCTTTTAGATCCTCTACTGCTTTATCTAGCATATCCATAAACAGGTTAAAGCCAATGGCTTGCATATTACCACTTTGTTCTTCACCTAGTAATTCGCCTGCGCCTCTGATTTCCATATCATGAGTTGCTAGGGTAAAGCCTGCCCCTAAATCTTCTAAAGAGACAATCGCTTCCAAGCGTTTTATGGCATCTGGTGTTAATAATTTTCGATTTGGCGTAAGGAGATAAGCATAAGCTTGATGATGTGAACGACCGACTCGGCCTCGGAGTTGATGTAGTTGAGCTAAGCCAAACTTGTCTGCTCGGTCAATGATAATAGTATTGGCAGTAGGAATATCTATTCCTGTTTCAATAATGGTTGTACATACTAAAACATTAAAACGATGGTGATAAAAGTCAGACATAATTTTTTCAAGCTCACGTTCCCTCATTTGTCCATGTGCTGCACGAACTTTAGCCTCAGGTACTAATTGCTGTAATTCTTGGCCGATTCTATCAATGGTTTCAATATTGTTGTGAACAAAGAAAACTTGGCCACCCCGTAAAATTTCTCGCAACAATGCTTCACGAATAATATTATCGTTTTTTTCTTGCCAAAATGTCTTGATTGTTAATCGCTTTGCCGGAGGCGTTGCAATTAAAGAAATATCACGAATACCGGCCATAGCCATATTTAATGTTCGAGGTATCGGTGTTGCAGTCATGGATAGAATATCAACATTTAAACGTAATGCTTTAATATGTTCTTTTTGTTTTACGCCAAAACGATGTTCTTCATCAATAATTAATAAGCCTAAATTTTTAAATTGAATATCTTTAGAGAAAAGCTTGTGAGTACCAATGACGATATCAATACGACCATCTTTTAATAACTCAATAATTTTGGTTGTTTCTTTATTACTGCGAAAACGAGAGAGCAATTCAATATTGACAGGAAAGTCAGCGAAACGATCACGGAAATTTTCATAATGTTGTGTCGCAAGCAACGTTGTGGGGACTAAAACACACACTTGCTTGCTATTTTGTACTGCTAAAAAGGCAGCGCGCATAGCGACTTCGGTTTTACCAAAACCCACATCGCCACAAATTAATCTATCCATAGGACGTGGAGATTGCAGATCTTGCATGATTTGCTCTACAGCGTGTGCCTGATCAGGCGTTTCAATAAAAGGAAAGCCGCTGGCAAAGCGTTGATATTCTTGTTGCTCAATTTGGTAGATAAACCCAGGTTTTGTTTCACGTTTAGCATAGATTTCAAGTAATTCAATGGCAACATCATGAATTTTTTCAGCAGCCTTTCTTTTTTCTTTTTGCCATTGATCACTACCTAGACGATGTAGCGGTGCACGTTCACTATCTAAGCCGGTATAACGGCTAATTAGATGCAAAGAAGTAACAGGCACATAAATTTTATCATCACCTGCATAAGATAAAACTAGAAATTCGTTAGCGGTACCCTCATTATTAATTGTTTTCAAACCTTGATAGCGGCCTACGCCAAATTGTAAGTGTACAACCGGCGCATGCAGTTGGAGTTCTGCTAAATCGCGTATGATTAAATCAGGATCAACCGACTTAGTGGTGCTACGTCGTTGTGGCGTACTATAATCACCGTATAGTTGTGCCTCTGTAATCAGTGCAATTTTTTCTTCAATTAATTCAGCACCATCTGCCAAGGGGCCAATAATAATACCAATTCGGTTAGTATTAGTTAGAAAGTCTTGCCAAGTAGTATATTGGGTTGCTGATAAATCCTGCTGTTTTATTAAATCAAGCAATACCTCCCGCCTCCCAGCGCTCTCTGCAACAATAAGGTAGCGGTAATCTGGATTTGCTAAATAGTCGGTCAATTTTTTTAAAGGATTAGCTGCCTTACGATCGATAAATAAAGAAGGGCCTGCTTGAATAGGAAAATTATAGGCATTTTTCTTCTCTGTTTGATTGGAATAGCAATGTACTTGCTGGTAAAGATTGGCTTTGGTTAAAATTTCATTAGGTGAAATAAACCCTTGTTCAGGTTGTAATAAGGGACGAGACAGATCATAGCGACGTTGCTCATAACGTAAAGTGACTTCATGCCAGAAGGTTTCTGCTTGATTGGGTATATCGCCAACTGTAAAAATAGTGGCATCACTTGGAAGATAATTAAAAAAAGTAACTGTAGTGGTAAAAAATAAGGGTAAATAATATTCAATGCCTGAAGGAAACTGCGCATTACTGATGGACTCATAGATCGGGCTTAAGCTTGGATTGCCTGGGAATTGCTCTCTAAAGGCGCGACGAAACAAAGTTATACTTGTTTCATTTAAAGGGAATTCCTTTGCAGGGAGTAATTTAATTTCTTCGATTTTAGCGATAGTACGCTGTGTCTCGGTATCAAATCGACGTAAGCTATCAATATAATCGTCAAAAAGTTCAATGCGAAATGGATGCGTGCTGCCCATAGGAAAAACATCAATAATAGAGCCTCGAATGGCAAATTCACCACGTTCAAGTACTTTGTTAACAGCATAATAACCAGCTTCCTGAAGATGGTATTGAAATTGCGACAAATCTAGCTTTTGCTGCTCTTTAAGAATAAAGGCATATTGATTAAGAAATTGTGGCGGCGCAAGGCGATGCATTAAGGTTGCAATAGAGCTTATAACGATAGCATCAGTCGTTTGCTGTAGGCGACTTAAAGTCAATAAGCGTTCAGAGATAATATCCTGGTGTGGTGAAAAATGATCATAAGGAAGCGTTTCCCAATCTGGAAAAAGAAGTACCTCTGGTTGATTAGGAGAGTTAAGGAAAAATTGTAACTCTTCTAGTAATTGAGTAGCAGTTAAATTATCTGGTGTAATAATTAATTTAACTCCCTTGTGATGTTGACAATACTGGGCTAATACTAAGGGAAGGCTAGAACCATACAGTTGGCCCCAGGTTTGTTTTTTGCCAGATTTTGGAATAGATGTCAGCATAGTACTACTGTTAAGCAAAAAATAATCAAGCAGTATACTATAAATATCATAATTTTTTGTAAGAAATTGTTGTAAATAACTTAGGAGATGAAATTCCCACTTATTCAATATTTAAGTGGGAGCTAAGCTTTTGCTCTATTCAGGCAAGCAAGAAGGATTACAGTTGTTAGGATTAATGCTATTTGCATCGCAAGCATTCTTAGCCATGGAAAAAGCTTGATCTTGAGTAGGCGCAAAGAAGGACCAGTGATCGCCCTTTAAATTACTAACTACGCAATGCCAACGACCACCACTGACACCATTATCAATACAAGTAGGATTGCAATTATTTGGATTAACACTGTTTGCGTCACAGGCATTCTTTGCCATTGCTTGCGCACTCGCTTGAGTAGGCGCAACGAAAGTCCAGTGCTGACCTTTTAAATTAGTAACATTACATATCCAATTTGCTTGGGCTGAAAAGGTAATGAATGTTAAAGCAGCAGCTATGCTTGTCATTAATTTTACTTTCATAACATTTCCTTATACTATTCTGCTCAAATATAATTTAGTTCATCTATTTTGGAAATCAAATCAACTGCTGCTTTTAATCTCCATTCCCATGCAGCGAAAATCGATCCTGTAAAGGTAAAATAAAATTGATTATAAAATAGTTTCCCGCCTGCGCGAGAAGGCATTGTTGCGTGAATAATGAATGTCTTTCTCGCGCAGGCAGGAACCCATCTAAAAATTAACCTCAGTACTAATTGATGAATAGATCCCCACCTGCGTGGGGATGACATAAAATTCGCAGGAAGGCATGGTTGCGTAGATAATGAATGTCGTTCCCGTGCAGGCGGGAATCCATCCTACAAGGTGCAACAAAACTGACTGTAAAACAGTTTCCTATCCAGGTCCTATTCAGGCGGGAAAGTATTAAGAGAAGAATCTATTAACTTAAGCTGCTCGGAGACTTGGCCAAGCAAGTAAAATTTCCTATCTCACACTTGATTAAACTCTAAGTTTAAAGCTTGGATCTTCTAACGTGCCCTCAATTTTAAGCACTTTTCTTACCCTTTCAGGATCATGCTTGCCTTTAGGCACGAAATAAAATTTTTCAGGCCTACTACCCTCACCATTGAAATAAACAGAGTCAGTATGAAAAGCTATCTCTGGATTAAGCAGTTGGATGTTTTGTAATATTTTTTCCGCTTCCTCTCTGTCATCATTCATATATGCAACGATATTAGATGGATAAGCATAAATAGTGGTTATATCACTATAGGTTAGGATATTTTTTATTTTAACGAGTACATCCTTATCAGCCCAAGATTGCTTAATAATAGACATATTTGAAATAATTTCTTTTATTCGCTCAAAGCCATATTTATTAAAAAGGTACTCTAAATAGGCAAATTCCTCGATAGTATGGCTAGGTTTATTCAATTTCTTAGATGATCTGTGGCCAAATGGATAGAGCGTTAAATCAAGTTTATCGCAATCTTGCGATATGTAAGTTTCTAATGCTTTAAGGAAATCAGCTTGATTTGTAGCCTCAGCTATTATTTCTCTTGTTTTACGCCAAAAGAGGGTGACTTGTATACTGTTATCAAGAATAATTAATTTTGGAATACCTGCGCTTAACTGACAAGCAAATTCAACTGAGCGCATACCAGATGTCCCAATTAGAGCAATCTTTTCTCCTTTGTGATGCCTAGGCAATTCACTTGCTTGCTCTTTAGAAAGCTCAGGATCGTTACCCTTTATCAAAATGGGATACAATTGTAGCTCTTGTTTAGGTAATTGCCGAATCCCATAAGCTTTTCGGGCTAAAAAGCCTCTAGCAAAAGCCTGTATTTTCGTTGCAGAATCAAGCAAAACTTTAGTGTCACCTTCATCTTTTCCTTTCTGTTCTGGAGGTGAGCTAGATGCCATTTCTTTTGTGTCTAATTTTTTAACTTGAGAATTTGTAAATAATCCTATGGCTTTTTTCTTTATAACTTCAAATTTCTTGTACATGATAAATATAAATCAAATTGGTTAAAGTGTAATTAATTTTATCTGAAATAACTTAAGGAAGTATTAATTAAATGATCAAGTAATATAATATTTCAACAAAATGACTTTAAATTGCAATATATCGAGTCAGAATAACAGTCAGTAGTTAAGAGAAGCTTGCCGTAACTTTATCAGTATAATAGGCAACAAATTGGACGCATTGTTAATGGCGCAAAAAACCGTAATTTTTTTAATGGCTTTTCATTCACTTAAAATGTTCCAAAGTAACTGGGATTAATAGATAAATTTAAGACGTTAAAATTAAATTTTACTTTTCTTGACATTTAATAGGTAAATAAGTTTATCTCAAAGTAGTATTTTTCTTAAATTGGAATAGGGATGTTTAAAGATGAGTGAGCCTCAAAATGGTCTAGTCAGAGCTCTAGGTTTAGGCGCCTTAGTTATTTACGGCGTAGGCGACATTCTTGGGGCAGGAATTTACTCTATTGTAGGAAAAATAGCAGGCCATGCTGACTCCTTAACATGGCTGTCTTTTGCGATAGCCATGGGTATTGTTTTACTTACAGCACTTAGTTACAGCGAGCTTGCTAGTCGTATTCCAAAAAGTGGCGGAGTCTCGGTATATATACAAGAAGCCTTCGACCAGAAGTGGATATCGATTTTTGTAGGTTTGCTTTTGTTTAGCGCGACCATTTTCTCAATGTCAACATTATCGCAAGCATTCATAGGTTATCTTAAAACTTTCGGATTTAATGTTACAAAATGGCTTGGCCTCTTTATTTTTTTAAGTATCCTACTGGGAATTAATATTCGCGGTATAAGACAATCCTCTATAGCCAACATAATAAGTACATTTGTAGAAATAAGTGGTCTTTTGATTGTTTTAGTCTGTGGTTTTTGGTTTCTGTTAAATTCCAATCAATCCTTTAGTCTGACAAGCTTAGACAAATTACCTGGCATGGGAGATGTTCTTAGGGGTACAGCGTTGGCGTTTTTTGCATTTACAGGCTTTGAAGATCTTGTCAATGTAGCAGAAGAAACAAAAGAGGCAGAAAAAAATATACCTCGCGCTATTTTATCTTCTCTTGGTGTGGCTGGATTCTTATATTTAGGTGTAAGTTGGATGGCAACAGCGATTATTCCTGGTAGCGAACTTAGTCAATCAGATGCACCTTTATTTGCCGTAGTTAAAAAATCCTATCCCGCTTTTCCTCTTTATCTGTTTTCAGTTATCGCAATTTTTGCTGTGTCTAATACAACCTTATTAAATTATATAACGGCTTCACGTTTACTTTATGGGATGTCCAAAAGTAATCTTATGCCAAAATTCTTGCAAGTAGTGCATCCCAAGTATCATACACCTTACATCGCTATTTTAATTATATTTCCTATCGTGCTAATTTTAGGATTTGTAGGTAATTTATCAGAGCTTGCTGGTGCAACTAGTACAATAGTCCTAATGGTATTTTCCTTCAGCAATATTGCTTTGATAAAAATCAAATCAAAAGAAAAGAAGAAAAAAAGTAACAAAATATTTTATATTCCTATCATTGTTCCTTGGCTAGCATTAGCGCTTAATATTATAGCAATTGCATTCTTGCCTTTTCGCAACATAGCTCAGGCTGCTGTATTTATTACATTAAGCTTAATTTTAAGTTGGATAATTTTGCAGATTGAGGCAAAATTTAAAATTTAACAATTTGTAAATGAGTAATAATAATTACTTATATTTATAGTTGCATTTTTTATGAAATGAATTTATTATGGTTAAACTGCGTTAAATTTTGTTAGTAGTTTGGCTTAGGAATTAAGTATGCATTATCAGGAGCTAAAAAAAGCTAATGCATTTTTGTTAATTTTATTATCTTTGAATATTCTCCTCCGCTGCGGCGGATAATAAATAAGCGTTATTTACATCTTTAAATGTTGAATTTCTAATTCAAAAACTCTTAAGTCAATCCATAGTATGGAGAATAATTCATGCGTGTACGTTCAATAGCCTGGATTGTTTGGTTAATAGCATCCATCTTTTATGCTTATCAATATATTTTAAGAGTGATGCCAAGTGTAATGCTTGATAATATTACTCATCGTTTTCACATTGATACTGCCATTTATGGTCAATATTCAGGTATTTATTATATTGGCTACTCTTTAATGCATCTACCTATAGGTGTCATGCTTGATCGTTTTGGTCCAAGGCGTGTTCTAACAGGCTGCATACTTATCAGCGTTATTGGTTTGTTGCCTTTAATTTATAGCGATAACTGGATTTATCCTGTTCTAGGAAGAGCACTTATAGGTGTGGGCTCGTCAGCTGCGATACTGGGTATCTTTAAGATAATCCGCATGACTTTTAATGAGAAGCATTTTACGCGAATGTTAAGTTTTTCTGTCACAATTGGTTTATTAGGCGCTATTTATGGTGGCGGGCCACTTCGTTATCTATATGATTTAGTAGGTTATTACAATATTATCGAAATTTTTGCACTTTTCGGGGCCCTATTAGCATTATTAACTTATTTTATAGTGCCTGATTTAAAAGAGGCACAGCAAACTACAGTTCTTAGTGATATTAAGCTTGTTATTACTAATAAAAATGTAATTTTGCTATGTTTGTTTGCAGGATTTATGGTGGGCCCTTTAGAAGGATTTGCAGACGTTTGGGGGCCAGCATTCTTAAGGCAGTTTTATAATCTAAATAGTAGTACTGCAAGTTACCTGCCTTCCTTAATTTTCTTAGGTATGTGTTTTGGCGCACCAGCTTTAAGTTTTTTTGCCGAAAAAGTAGGTAATTACTTGTTGGTTATTACTGTAGCTGGTTTAGTCATGTTGCTAAATTTTATTGGCTTAATAGGCGGTTTCTTTACAACTGAGAGCATGATGTTTTCTTTTACGATTGTAGGTATCTGTTGCGCTTATCAGATATTAGCTATCTATAAAGCTTCTACTTATACGCCTGAAAATGTAGCTGGCTTAACAACAGCGATTGCCAATATGATTATTATGAGTTTTGGTTATGGAATTCATACAACAATAGGTATTGTAATAAATTCCTTTAAAGAAACAAATTTAGCTCACTCATTTATTTATGGTATTAGTGTGATTCCTTTTACCCTATCTATTGGCGTATTGGGGTTTTTCATTTTACTTTTATTAGAGCAAAGAAAGTTAAGGCATTTCGCGTTACCTACTTAGTTTTATGATAAGTTAGCTAAGTAAAGCTTGTTGATTTAAGGTCTCATAAAAGTTGTTAACCCTTACCAAGGACGGTAATGCTTAAGCGCATTAAAAAATCAATGATATAAGGTAAAAAATAGCCTGTTACAAAACCTGTTAAAAGGCCAAATAGATGTCCTTCCCAAGAAACCCCTCTTTTACCTGGAAAAATACCATAAAAGATACCTGCAAAATAATAAACAGAAATGATACCTAAGATAACTGCTGTAACACTTCCATGGGAGTAAATATTCATGACTAACAAAGCCCAATAACCAGTAATTAATGAACTTGCACCGATATGAATGCCTGGTTTAGCAAAAAGCCAGATTAGTAAACCACTACCTAAGGTAATAATGAGGGTGACAATAAGATAGTAAATAAAACCGTCAATTAAAATAAAATCACTTAAAACGAGTAAAGGAATAGAATTAAAAAATAAGTGATTAAAGTTTGCATGCAAAAGTGGTGCAAATAAAATCCCAGGAAGTCCTATTAATCGTCTAGGAATAATGCCTAAATATAAGAGTCGTTGGTGAAAAATAAGTAAATTTATAAAATAAATACCCCAGATAACAGCCATAATTTTGATTAAAATAGGGAGGTTTGTTTGGGTATTGCTAATAATTTGATTAAGGCTATTACTTATTTCATCAAGCATCTTTTATATCTTCTTTGTTAATGACGTTACAGGTTAAATGTCCTTTAGCAAGCTGAAGGTTAATTTTTTCGCCCAAGTCAACCTGATTAATATTGGTTAATATTCGATCATTATAAGTAGCAATAGCATATCCTCTTTCTAAAGTCGCTAAAGGGCTAACCGCATGAAGTGTTGCTAAATGACGGATTAAATGTTGTTTAAGCTGTTCCACTTTTTGAATAATCAAATTATCTAAATTTTGTTTTGCTTTCTGTATTTTTAGCTTTAGATGCTGCACTTCAGCGATAGGGTTTTTAGCCATTAAAGTCGCTAAATTGATATTAATCTTATGATGATAGTTGCGTAATATTTTGACTATATGCTGATTTAATTGTTTTTCTAAATAATCAATTGTTTGCCAGTGCTGAGCAATAAGCTGTTCAGGTGATGAAAGGGTAGCTATCTTATGCGCTAAAATTAGACGCTGCTGCTGGATAATCCGACAAATAGCGGCATACATTCGTTTTTCAAAAGTCGCTAGTAAGTTAAGGAGCTCCACTTTATCAGGTGTGGCTGCTTCGGCCGCAGCAGTAGGGGTAGCTGCGCGTAAATCGGCTACAAAATCAGCAATGGTAAAATCTGTTTCATGACCAACGCCAGAGATAATGGGTATTTGGCTTTTATTAATGGCAAATGCGAGTTGCTCATCATTAAAAGGCCATAAATCTTCTATGCTACCTCCACCGCGAGCTAGTAGAAGCACATCTGCATGCTTATCAGTGTTAGCCTGGGAAATCGCATGAATAATTTGAACGGCTGCTCTTTTTCCTTGGACTTCACACGGATAGATAATAACATCTGCCAAGGGAAAGCGTCTGGCTAAAGTACATAAAATATCGCGTATAGCAGCCCCTGTTTGGGAAGTAATAAGACCAATAGTGGCTGGAAAGCGTTTAAGAGGTTTTTTAAGATGTTCGGCGAATAAACCTTGTTGTTCTAACCTTTTTTTTAGTTGTTCAAACTGCTGATATAACTCACCAATACCTGCCTCGGTTAAACTTTGAACAATTAGTTGATAATCACCCCTTGCTTCATATAAACTTAATTTACCATGAGCAATGACTTGTTGCCCGTCTTTAAATCGCTTGCTGTTGTATGTTTGATAATTGCGAAAAAAGACACATCGTATTTGAGCGTTTTGATCCTTTAAGGTGAAATAGAGGTGGCCTGATGTTGGTTGAGTTAGGTTAGAAAGCTCGCCTAGTACCGCAACATTAGCAAGTTCATGCTCTAACCAAGCTCGAACCTGCTGGTTAAGCTCAGTCACTGTAATAGGTGCTAATTCTTGTTTTAAAATTGTCAATTTTTTCTACTAAAACGTTAAAGTGAAGTAAGAACTAATTTATACATAATTGGTTGATGTTAAAAGTCTTTTAATTAATTTAATAAATATTTACATGGATAGGTGATAAACAATGAAGTTAATAAAAGTAATTTTTTTAGCCTTACCTCTTTTTGTTAAAAATATAAATGCAGCCACAACTGTTCTTAATTTGAAAGAGCAGGCTACGCCAGCCACCTTATCTTCCTTAGATAAGGATTATTTAAACTCGCTAAATTTTTATCAAGTTAAAGGCACACAAAAAAATAGCCCTTCTCTTCATTCAGCTGCTATAGCGTCTTCTAAAGGAATGCTGATAGAGAATTTAGCAATTCTTGAAGATAGCCCTAAATTGCTTGATTGGCGAGCAAAAATAACTAATTCATTTAATAAAGAGCAGTTTTTAAGATTAAAGTCTCTAAATAACCCTCTTTTAACACAAGAAAATAGAACTAAAATTAATAAAAATTCTGCATTCAAATTATCAGAAAGCGTTAAATGGTATATTACTGCAGGCCATTTTAAAACAAAAGCTAACGCTGTTGCTCTTGTTAGCCGTTTAAAAAAATTAGGATTTAAAGTGCTTATACAACCTCTTACTCAAGGTACTTCAGTATTAATTGGCCCCTATGATTTTCGACCACATGCGGTTATTAGTATGAAAGAATTAAGAAATATTGCTAATGTCCAAGGTGCTTTAATTCATTTTAAATATGAATTTGCTTAGGTCTAAATTCTATTTGAGACAAAATTATTGCATCAGCCTATTTAATAAGTTGAATCAATATATGGCCAGTTAATCACGTTTACAGCAAATTATCTTGCCACTTTATCTAGTGGCATCACCTTGTTAGCATTCCTGTCTATAATACTTATTAAGTTACTATACTAGCCGTATATCAGGATGCAGACAAAGTTGACCCTTTTTACAGCCTATTCTTCTCAGTATAATGAAGTAACCTTGGATAACCTTCCTATCATTGGCAAAGTTCCAACATGGCTATCAGGCAGCTTTGTTAGCATTGGACCCGGCCAGTTTGAAATTGGAGCAGCTCATTTTAATCATTGGTTTGACGGTTTTGCTATGCTTAAAAAATTTGATTTTAAGTCTGGCTCAGTCCGTTTTCAAAATCGCTTTTTACAGTCAAAGGAATATGTAGAAAGCAATAAACTTGGTAAATTAAATAATAATGAGTTTGGCACTTATGCAAGCAAATCTAAACTAGGACGTCTATTTTCCTCTATGAAGGAATTAGTTATCGGTAACTTACATGACAATTGCATTGTAAACACAACTTGCATTGACAAAAACTATGTCGCAATGACAGAAAGTAAGAATGTTGTTTCTTTTGATATTAAAGATCTAAGTACAATAGGTAAATTCAATTTTATTGATAAAATTCAAGGGCATCTTACTACAGCTCACCCTCATTTTGACATCACGACTGGCGAGTTAATTAATATTTTAATTGAAGTTGGGAAGGCCACTAAGTACCATATCTATAAAATAGAACCTTTAAGTAGAATACATAAAATCATTCAGACATACTCATCTAATAGTTTGTTCTATATTCATAGTTTTAGCATAACAAAAAACTACATCATCTTATTTAAATCACCCTTAGTTATAAATAAATTTAAATTAATACTAGGATTGCCTTTTAATAACGCTTTGTCTTATCAAGAAAATCTGCCATCATTCTTTGTTATTCTTGATAGAAGAAGTGGAAAAATACACGAAATAGAAACAGAGCCATTTATTTGTTTGCATAGTGTAAATGCTTATGAACATAGAAAAGAAATAATTTTGGATTTAGTGTGTCATCAATTAGAAAATCCTTATGATAAATTATACTTGTCAAATCTTCGCTCAAGCAAACCATCGTTACCCACAGGTGAGATAAGGCGTTATGTCATCAATATTGATTCAAGACATTGTAATCAGGAAGCCTTTTCAAACAGCGCCCATGAATTTCCAAGGATTAACTATATGAGGTATAACGGAAATGATTATCAATTTATGTATACTAATTTGATTGCTAACCCAGAAGATCAGTTTTTTAATGCAATACAAAAACTGAATACCCAAAAGGGCAGCATACAACATTGGAATAGAAAGAATTATTATCTTGGCGAAGCTGTGTTTGTAGCAAGACCTAATAGTCAATTAGAAGATGAGGGCGTTTTACTGTCTATCGCATTCGATGTGACTACTCAATTATCGTCATTAATAGTAATAGATGCATTGTCAATGCAGTTAGTTGCAGAGGTATGTTTACCATTGCATCTACCTTTCGGTTTACATGGAAACTTCTATAAAGATACAACTGCTCAACTTAGTGGGAAAATATAATTAGAGCTCTTGTCTAACCTGCATCTTTTACTTCATTGCTGCGTTGCAAACATTTCTGCGGTGCTTATTTACTCTCTATAAATTCTGTGCCTTGCACTAAAATCTAGAAGTTAGACGAATGCTCCTATTATATAAGCGAACTGGCCTTATTTCTTATTTTAATTCAGAAGAGTCAAAGCCATAAGGTAAAGCAAAATGCCAATTCATCTCTTCAGATAGTTTTTGCAACATAATTTCACCGCGTATACTATTGCCTTTAGAGTTTACGCGTGGACTAATAACAGCTATACCTGCTTTGCCTGGTACAACCGCAATAGTATATCCTGAAACGCCACTTTTAGCTGGCATCCCCGTTTTTACCATATGAGTTCCCGTTTCATCATATAATCCACAGGTTGCCATAATTGCTAAAGTTATTTTGCAAGTTTCAGGTGAAATAATTTTCTCATTAGTAAAAGGGTCACGACCGGCATTAGCGAGCAAGGCAGGTAGGTATGTCATTTGTTCTAATTGTGCTTCGTAAGAACAGATGGTAAAATACAAATCCAGTGTTTCATAAACATCAGTACGCAGGTTATTGCGACTTTTCAATAAGTAAGCTAAAGAGCGATTGCGATTACCCGTTCTTTTTTCTGAAGCAAAAATAAGCGGGTTGATACTTAAACGCTGATTAAAAAGTTTTTGTACCCAATATTCTAACCAGGCAAATTGCTGTTCTCCTACTCCCGGAATATGTGAACAAAGTGTTATTGCACCTGCATTTAACATAGGATTTGAGGGTTTCGGGCCAAATTGTTCAAGCCGAGTAATGGAGGCAAAATCGTCACCCGAAGGCTCTACTTTTACCCACTGGAAAACTTTATCAGGTCCTAGTTCTTCTAATAGGCCAATAAGAGGGATTAATTTTCCTGTGCTTTGTAAGGTGATTGGAGAAAGGGAGATATTACTGTAAGAGAGACTTTTTCCATTTAAAACCGCTACAGCTATGCCTGTCAGGTCTTTATTTACATTCGCAAGCTCAGGAATATAATTCGCTGTCTGGCCTTCTTGATTTACTTGGGCAAATTCAACAATATTTTTTAATAAATTTAATGAGATACTTTTAGACATTGATCATGGAGTGAAAGAAAAAGTGTATTATGCTAAATTTAGCACAGTAAGACAAATATATGGCAATTTAGAATAGTTAGGCCTTAGAACTTAAACTAAAAAAAGTATTATTTTGCTTGAATTAATTCCTGTAATTTATTACCAATATCTGCTGCACGCATTAAACTTTCACCAATCAAAAAAGTATTGATATTATTTTCTTGCATGAGAATGATATCATCAGGCGTGTTAATTCCGCTTTCGGTAACTATCATTTTATCTGCAGGAATTTCTTTTGCTAATTCAAGTGTAGTCGTTAAATCTGTAACGAAGGTATGTAGACTACGATTATTAATACCCATTAAAGGCGTTGGAAGTCTAAGAGCCCGCTCTAATTCATCTTGACTATGGCTTTCAACTAAAACAGCCATATTTAAGGCCTGTGCTTCCTGACAGAAATCCAGTAGTTGCATATCACTTAGTAAATCAACAATCAGTAAAATACAATCTGCTCCTAACGCGCGACTTTCTGTAATCTGATAATTATCAATAATAAAATCTTTTCTTAAAATAGGTAGGGAAGTATTCTTTTTAGCCAGTGATAGATAATGGTTATCACCCTGAAAAAATTGTTTATCTGTCAGTACAGATAAACAACTGGCCCCATTTTTTTCATAGATTTTAGCAATTGTTGCTACATCGAAGTCTTCACGAATAATACCTTTGCTGGGGGAGGCTTTTTTTATTTCTGCAATAATGGCTGGACGAGAGCGCTTAAGTGCAGCAATAAAATCCCGCGGCGGATCAGGGTTTAAAAGAGCGAGTTCCTGTAAAGGTATTTCTTCTTTTGCTGTTTGTACTTCTAATAATTTATGCTCTGCTATTTTCTTTAATATGCTAGTGGTCATAATGAAATAACGTTATTGGTAAAATCTCTAAATTGTAAAAAATGCCGTTTAGCTGTGCCATTGTTAATAGTGGCTGCTGCTACTTCAACCCCAGCTTTAAAATTGGTAACTATATCAGCACAATATAATGCTATAGCAGTGTTTAATAGGATACTGTCATACGCAGCCCCTTTAATGCCTTTAAATACATTTTCAATCAGTTCTAAACTTTGTGCTGAAGAGTTCACAATAATATCATTTAGATTAGAATGGTAACAATTAAACTCATTTGGATTTACAGACCAAGTGAATTGTTTACCATCATAATATTCAAGGATATGGGTAGGCGCTGAAATACTAATTTCATCCAAACCGTCTTCCGAATGAAGAATAATTACCCGCTTACTACCTAAATTAACTAATACGTTTAATAACCTTTCTTGCCAGGTTTTCGCAAACACCCCAATGACTTGCCTTTTAACTTTAGCTGGGTTTAATACAGGCCCTAATAAATTAAAGAAAGTTTTTATACCTAATTGCTTACGTACTTCTTTGACACGGTGTGCTGCTTGATTGAAGTGTGGCGTAAAGAGAAAACAAATATTATTGTGTTGTAGACAACGTTTCAATTGTTCATCGGATAACTTGATATTAAACCCCGCTTCTAATAATAAATCAGCACTGCCACTTGAACTTGAAACGGAATGATTGCCGTGTTTAGCAACTTTGGCACCTGCTGCAGCAGCGACAATACTGCATGCTGTTGAAATATTGAAGGTATGCTTGCCATCGCCGCCTGTTCCTGCAAGATCAATGACATCATCACCCAGATCAATGGTATGCATGGTTGATTGGATTATTTTAGCAGCAGCAGTAAGTTCATTCGCTGTTTCGCCTTTAGCGCGCATTAAGACTAGAAAAGCGCCAATTTCTGCATTAGAGAGTTTATCCTCAATACAAGCTGAGATGACTTCCTGCATTTCAGTAAAGGTTAAATGCTCTCTATTAATTAAACGTTCAAAAATTTTTGCAAGCTTCATAATTCAAAAAATTAGCTAATAATTGTAAGCCATATTCACTCAAAATTGATTCAGGATGGAATTGTAGCCCAAAAAGAGGATATTGACGATGAGAGATTGCCATGATTGTATCATCTGCCCAAGCATCAATTGAAAAACTTGCAGGCAGTGTGGCGATATCAATTGCAAGAGAATGATAACGCATACCTTGAAACGGATTAGGTAAATCCTGAAAGAGTTTTCGTTTATGATGAATGATGGGTGATGTTTTACCGTGGATAGTTTCTGAAGCCTGAATAATTTTTGCCCCAAATGCATGTGCAAGACATTGGTGACCTAGGCAAATACCTAAGATAGGTATAGTTTGATAAAAATGGGCAATAGTAGCCAGAGAAATACCAGCATCTAGGGGCCCTTTAGGACCTGGAGAAATGACAATATGGGAAGGCGATAATTGCTCAATGTCAGTGATAGTTAAATCATTATTTTTAAATACGCGGACATCTTGATTTAATATTTGAAAATATTGTACTAAATTGTAGGTAAAAGAGTCATAATTATCAATTAATAACAGCATATTAAACCTATAGGGAAAATTCCTCACCAAGATAGACAGTTCGCACTTGTTGATTAGCTAAAATTTCACTTGGCGTTCCTTCACATAAAATTCTACCCTGATTAACAATATAGGCGCGCTCACAAATATCTAATGTTTCTCTGACATTATGATCTGTAATTAAAACGCCAATATTTTTTTTACATAAATGAGAAATAATTCGTTTGATGTCGATAACAGAAATAGGATCAACGCCTGCAAAGGGCTCATCTAATAAAATAAAGGCTGGCTCAATAGCTAACGCTCGTGCTATCTCAACTCGACGCCTCTCACCTCCTGAAAGACTTAAACCTAAGTTATTTGCAAGATGAGAAATATGAAATTCTGCCAATAATTGAGTTAGCTTTTGTTGGCGAGCCTCTTTATCTAAGTCTTTACGTAGTTGCAAAATAGAATCAATATTATCAGCAACAGTCATCTTGCGAAATACGGAGGCTTCCTGCGGTAAATAACCTATGCCAAGGCGGGCACGTTGATGCATAGGCGCTAAAGTAATATCTTGGTTATCTAAAAAAATTTTTCCTTCATCGCAGGCTTGTAAGCCAACTATCATATAAAAACAGGTAGTCTTACCAGCACCATTAGGACCTAATAAGCCTACACATTCTCCGCGGCGTATTGTAATGCTAACATCACTGACAACGACACGCCCTTTAAAAGACTTTTTTAAATGAAATGCTGACAATTCATTAAATTTTTGGCGCATCGCTAATGTAGTAGCTGATTGTTGAGTTAGAATACCTAAATTGTTTTGGACTTTCCGTTTGCTAAGACTTAAAACACGAGAACCTAATATTTTAGTCACTAAGGTGAGTTTTGAAAAAAGTCTACTCATGTTTTTTTACCTGGATGAAAAATAATTGTAGTACGCACTTTCTTGTCACCATAGGAAATCACATGCTTTTGTTCAGTGTCGTAGGTAATTTTAGGAGCAGATAGAGAATCGTCACCCTGCAGAACGCGTGCATTACCCATTAATATAATTAAATGTTTCTCAGGATAATAGCGAATTTCTAATGCGTAAGCATGAAGAGGTGGTTTATCGGTATCTGTTTGCGTCCAAAAATGAGCAGGTGCTTCTGCAGAACCCACTGCCTTTGCAAAGATAAGCTTATTTTCTTGATTACCTTTTGTAATGGCTTTACTTGCTCTTAAATGAGTTGTTCCTTGATCAAATTGAACATTTCCTATATAAACGCCACGATGAGTTGATTGGTTTAAATCGGCTGAATCTGCTGATAATTGCGCAATTGCAGCTCGATCAGTTTCTAAAGCCTGGATTTGAAAACTAATACAGCTAAGCAAACATATAAAAATAAATTTTAGACTAAACATGATTCGGCTCATAAGTTGCATGAGCGTTATTTAACAACTCAACTCGTTTTTGATCAAGATAAGCATTCATCCCTTGAGAATGAATGACACTACCAGGTTGTTCAAATATCACAGCAAGGGTAGTGGTGGCAAATTTTTGTTCAGGGAAATAGATAAGTTCTTCAGTCTTTAAAGTACTCTCAGGGTTTTTTAAGCCTTTTCCTTGGTGAATAATGACATTACCAACTAGATTAATTTGTTTTCCCTTATCCAAGGCTAATGCTTTTTGTGAACGAATATCCCAATTAGATTCATTTTCTTGGCTAAGGATAATGTGTGGATTATCAAATAAATAAGTATTATTCTCGGGAATGTGTTTTGCTTGAGGACTTTCTAAGAAATGAGCTAACGCTCCTTTAGAATCAAATTGCCAAACTTTAAGCCCTCTAATAATTGAGTCAGGCATTTTTGCCAATATATTATCATCTAATTTTTCTTGGGATGAAGAGCTTGCATAGTACCAACCTGAGCATGATAAAATAATAAGTAAGCAAAAGCTCCAGGCAGATTGTTTAGCAGCATTCATGATAACAAATACCTCGTTAAAGCTTCTTCTTGTTTCTGTTGGACACTTAAAATAAGATCACAAACTTCTCGTACAGCACCTTTTCCACCATCTTGTTCTGTTTGCCAGACAGCAAATTCTTTAATTTGTGGTACAGCATTAGCCACAGCAATGCCTAGACCTACTTGCTGTATAATTGCTAAATCAGGTAAATCATCACCAATATAAGCAAAATGCTCATTAGTTAATCCCAAGCGCTCTTTAAGTTGGAGGTAGGCATTACGCTTGTCAACCTGGTTTTTGAAATAATGTTGAATACCAAGCTGCTCCATACGAAAGTCAACTACAGGATTACGGGCAGTCGTGATAACGGCTACATCAATACCTGCTGCCATAAGCAATTTTAAACCCATCCCATCTTGAACATGAAATGCTTTTAACTCATTCCCATAATTATCTAAATAAAGGAGACCATCTGTTAAAACACCATCCACATCACAAATTAAACATTTAACTTTTTTTGCTCTTTCTATTAAATTAGTCATTGTCATTACTTCTCACTTTTCGATAAATGTATAACCTGCTTTGTGCAGAACTATAGCAGAAAATTTTAACAAAAAAATTAGTAACTGTTCAGCCCTATTCGCCGAACAGCCGTATTTGGCGCATCTTGCGAGAAAAACTGACAAAAAAATACTCACATAGACAGCTATGCTGCGCTTTTTTTGCCAGTTTTTCTCACAACCTGCTCTCAAATCCGACTGTTCACTAAGATTCAGTTTTTTCCTCTGAACACTTACAAAAATTAATAAACGCCTGCTTTAAGAAGATCATGTAAATGAAGTACTGCAAAAGGACGATTAGATTCATCAATAACAACTAATGAGGTAATAGTAAATTTCTGCATAAGGGCTAAAGCTTCAGCAGCTAAAATCCCCTTAGTAATAGTTTTACAGTTTCTACTCATGACTTCAGTAATTGGCGTCGTATTAATATCAATATGCTGATTTAAGGTACGCCTAATATCACCATCGGTGTAAACACCAAGCAAATATCCTTGTCTATCAATGACACAGGTCATACCTAATTTTTTAGCAGTAACCTCAATTAATGCCTCACTAATTGTTGCTGTTTCTTCAA
Organism: Legionella pelazae; assembly: GCF_052527395.1. Taxonomy (NCBI): domain Bacteria; kingdom Pseudomonadati; phylum Pseudomonadota; class Gammaproteobacteria; order Legionellales; family Legionellaceae; genus Legionella; species Legionella pelazae. The sequence goes on along the minus strand of NZ_JBNVZS010000009.1, from coordinate 68,869 downwards.
CTAGAGGCAAAGCGTCACCTTGATGGTAAAGATCATCAATGCGTAATAAGAGCCGTCGACCTAAGGTACCACCTGGATGTGACAAAGCAAAATCTGTTTCACTAAACCCTTTTGCTTGTAATAAGGCAATAGCTAAGGCATCTCCCATTACTAATGTAACAGTAGTGCTTGTCGTAGGCGCTAAGCCAAGTGGACATGCCTCTTGTTTAACACTAATATCTAAGGAAACGTTTGCAGCTTTTGCTAGTATTGATTCTGAATTACCAGTTAATGCAATAATAGGCACTTCTAACCGTTTGAGTAAAGGTAACAATGTAATAATCTCATTAGTGTTCCCTGAATTTGAAATAGCAATGATTGTATCATCTCTGGTAATCATTCCCATATCGCCATGGCTTGCTTCGCCCGGATGTAAAAAAAATGCAGGTGTTCCAGTACTTGATAATGTAGAAGCAATTTTATTAGCAATATGTCCTGATTTTCCCATTCCTGTGACTACAACACGTCCGGAGCAATTAAGTAATAATTCGCAAGCTTGCTCAAAACACTTGTCAATGCGTTGGGTTAACTCAAGGACTGCTTGTGCTTCCGTTTCAATAACAGCTAATGCTAATTTGCTAAAATTCATTTTCTTATTCTAATAAGCAAATTGGTGAGCTTATCATACAAATTAATCTCTAACAAAAATTAATTTGAGGAAAAATTAATTAATTAATCAAAGACTATAACTGCTTTTTTTAAATTCTGTTTGCCTATTTTATTGATAACTTTTTTATAAAAAAGAGATTAATAATGTTGATGATTGATCGAAATTTTAATAATTTTTTTACACACAAATCTAAGCACTTATTACTTAAAATAATTAATATAAAAATAGTATTTTTTTTTTAGCAACTATATACTTATTCTTTAATTAAATAAGAGAGTTTCATTATGCAGAATAGTTTGGTGCAAATCACCAATCTAACATTCAGTCGAGGCGCTCGAATCATATTTAATAATATTAATATGGCAGTTGAGCGTGGTAAAATTACTGCTATTATGGGACCCAGTGGCAGTGGTAAAACCACATTATTAAAATTAATTGGTGCACAGCTTAAGCCGGATGCAGGAAAGATACTAATTAACGGTTTAAATATGCATCATTTACCGCGGAAAGAACTTTATAAAGTAAGGCGAAAAATAGGCTTATTATTTCAATCAAGCGCATTATTTACCCATTTATCTGTATTTGAGAATGTAGCGTTTCCTTTAAGGGAGCATACTAAGCTTAATGAAGATATGATACGTGACATCGTACTTATGAAGCTGGAGGCCGTAGGATTAAGAGGTGCCGCTCATTTAATGCCTGCTGAGTTATCAGGTGGTATGACTAGACGTGTAGCATTAGCAAGAACAATTGTACTTGATCCTGAACTTATGATGTATGATGAGCCTTTTACAGGTCAAGATCCAATTTCAATGGGCGTGTTAGTGCGTTTAATAAAACGATTAAACGAATTATTACATACAACAACAATTATTGTTTCTCATGATGTAGAGGAAACTTGCTCCATTGCAGATTATGTGTATTTAATCTCTGAGGGCCGTTTTATAGGGTATGGGACGCCACAGGAGTTAAAAGAATCAACTGAGCCACAGATTAGGCAATTCATGCATGGTGAGCCCGATGGTGTGGTGCCTTTTCATTATCCGGCTAAACCATTTATTGAGGAACTGTTAGATGCTTAATAAATTAGCACAGGCAGGGCAGCGAAGCATAGTTATTCTGCAGAGTATTGGTAGTTCAGGACGTTTTTTATGTGGTGTTTTTGTTCGTAATCCTGATGTTCGCCGTCTGTGGCCTAATCTTATAAGCCAAATTCATTTTGTTGGCGTTTTATCTTGTTTAATTATTATTGTCTCAGCACTTTTTATAGGAATGGTAGTCGGCTTGCAGGGTTATAATACCTTACAAAAATTTGGTGCTGCTAGCCAATTAGGACAATTACTGGCCTTAAGTATTACTCGTGAATTAGGCCCAGTTATTAGCGCGTTGCTTTTTGCAGGCCGAGCAGGTTCGGCTGTCACTGCAGAAATTGGTTTAATGAAAGCAACAGAGCAGCTAGCTAGTATGGATATGATGGGCGTCGATCCATTAAGCCGCATTATTTATCCCCGCTTACTAGCAGGAATAATTTCACTGCCTTTATTAACATTAATTTTTTCTGCAGTAGCAGTCTATGGTGGTTATTTTATCGGTGTGGATTGGTTAGGAGTAGACTCAGGAAGTTTTTGGTCTAATATGCAATCTGCTGTAAGTTTTAGAGTCGATGTGCTTAGTGGCATTATTAAAAGTATCGTTTTTGCCTTTATCGTTTCTTGGATTGCCGTCTTTCAAGGCTTTACATGTATTCCCACAGCAGGAGGAATTAGTCAAGCTACAACTAGAACAGTTGTATATTCGTCGTTAGCAGTCTTGGGGTTTGACTTTCTTTTAACGGCCATGATGATTGGAGGTTGGTAAATGAATAGTAAACAACGTTATATTGATATCAGCGTTGGATTTTTTATGCTGCTTGGTTTACTGGCTTTATTAGTTATGGTAATGAAAGTAAGTGGAATTACAGAGCTTACTTCAGGTAAGGGCTATCATGTGATTGCTGAGTTTACTGATATAGGTGGTTTAAAAGTAAGAGCTCCAGTGACTATAGCAGGTGTGAAGGTAGGCGAAGTCACAAAAATTGAATTACAGCCTAATGAGCTTAATGCTAAGGTTACTATGTTATTGCGAGCGGATAAGCCAATTCCTTTTGAAGATGCAACAGCACGCATTTTAACAGAAGGCTTATTAGGTTCTAATTATATTAGTATTGTACCTGGCTTTGATGATGATAGTGGTTCTAATCATCCTTATTTAAGAGAAGGGGATAAAATCCCTAAAACGCAAGAAGCAATTATTCTTGAAAATTTAATTGGTCAACTTTTATTTAATATCAAAAAATAGGTGGAGAATATGAGAATAATAAAATTAATTTTCTTAGGCCTTTGCATATGTCTTGCGCAAAGTTTGTGGGCTCAGTCTTCGCCTATTCCTATGCTCCAAGATACAGCTGATCAAATTCTTGCTACTCTTAAGCAGAACAAAGCAAATCTTAAAAAGGATCATACTATTATTTATCAGGCCGTAGAGCGTCATCTCTTGCCAAAGGTTGATGTCAATGGAATGGCTCGGTCTGTTTTAGGACGTCAGGCCTGGAGTAAAGCGACACCTGCTGAGCGTAGTCAGTTTGCACAAGCTTTTACGCAGCTGGTGATTCGTACTTATTCAAATCCATTAGCGGAATATACGAGTGAAACAATAAAGTTCTTACCTATTAAAGGTTCTCTAGATAAACGCTTTATTCGAGTAAATAGCTTAATTATTCGTCCTAATGGTAAGAATATTCCTCTTAATTATAGTTTAGTGGCTAAAAATGGTGATTGGAAAATTTATGATTTGAGTGTTGAAGGGGTAAGTTTGTTACAAAGTTTCCGCTCGCAATTTGCTCAAGCGCTACAATCTTCTAATATGCAAGCGTTAATTAAAGAAATGCAAGAACGTAGTAGAAAGGCTGCCTAAAAATGACAGATTCCTCTTTCAAAGCTGCTGAGAGTTTAACGTTTTTAACTATTGAAGCTGAAAGAAAACGTTTACTAAATTATTGTCATGCTAATACAGGCTTAATGCTAGTCCTTAATCTTAAAGAAGTTTCTTTATGCGATAGTGCGGGGCTTGCTTTTTTAATTGAATTTAAAAGATTGGCGCGAAAATATAAAAAACAAAGCAAGATAGAAAGTATAACAGAGTCCATTTGTGCATTAGCAGAGTTTTGTGGAGTTGCTGAACTCTTAGCTAATGAAGGTAGTTAAGCTTAAGGCAAGTAGATATCATCTTCGCACTATGTGCTACAATGTTATGTCTATGCAGAGTTAGCTATGCATACTTGCATGCTAGATACCAATATCTATATGCCATGATACCCATACCTACATGCCGCGATTTGTTCGCGGCATTCAGCCTTAATTTCTCTGTTTTGGTCACAAAATTCACACTTTAATTGCTTTTCTATTATAGTTATAAAGAGAACCTGTACTTTATTAATTTTACAGCATAAACTTGCTAACTTTTTTATGAATTAATCTCAAGTCTTTTAGATTGTTTGCCGATGTTCTTATGTAAGAGCAGCAAAGAAATAGATAGACAATAACTTTCTTGCTGTGCAACTTGGGCAGCTTTCGGCTGATAATAATAAAAATACCAGTAAGTGAGATGTTATGTTGACCAATGATGCTTTAGAAAAACAATTACGTAATATCGAAGATATCCATTATGCCAAGGTCGAAGGTGATGGATACCATTACCAGATAACTGTAGTATCAGATGTTTTCAAAGATAAATCTCCTGTTATGCGGCAACAATGGGTTTATGGAAAATTAAAAGATTATATTACCTCTGGGAAACTGCATGCTCTAAGCATGAAAACCTGGACAAAAGAAGAATGGGAGAAAAAACGTGGATAAGTTGATTATTAATGGCAATAAAGCATTAAATGGTGAAGTTTTTATTTCAGGCGCCAAAAATTCAGCACTTCCCATTATGGCTGCCACGTTACTCGCTACAGATAATGTTACAATTCGTAATGTACCTCGACTTCGTGATGTTAATACCATGATTGCACTGCTTAAGCAATTAGGGGCAGAAGTGGTTATTGATGAAGAAATGAGTGTTCAGGTAGATTCAAGTTATGTTAATAAGATTATTGCGCCTTATGAATTAGTTAAAACTATGAGAGCGTCTATTTTAGTATTAGGCCCTTTATTATCTCGCTTCGGTAAAGCAGACGTATCTTTACCTGGCGGATGCGCTATTGGTACAAGGCCTGTTGATTTGCATTTAAAAGCGTTAAAAACCATGGGTGCAGACATTACGGTTAAAAATGGTTTTATTAAAGCTCGCTGTAAGCGAGGGCGTCTGCAAGGTAGACCATTATTGTTTGATACAGTCACTGTAACAGGCACTGAAAACATCATTATGGCGGCTGTTTTAGCTGAAGGGAAAACAACGATAAAAAATGCTGCTAGGGAACCAGAAATAGTCGACTTAGCAAATTTTTTAAATCAAATTGGCGCTAAAATTTCTGGGGCAGGTACAGCAACAATAGAAATTGAAGGTGTCGAAGTCCTGGGCGGCGGTTCTTATTCTGTTATGCCTGATCGTATTGAAGCCGGGACTTATCTAGCTGCAGGAGCAATAACGCGTGGTAGGGTTACAGTAAGACGAGTTAAACCTGAAAATTTATTATCAATGTTATGTAAATTTGAAGAGGCAGGAGCTGATTTAACGATAGGTGAAGATTGGGTTTCTTTAAATATGCATGGCTTAAGGCCTCAGTCAGTCAATATTATTACCGCGCCTTATCCCGCTTTTCCTACGGACATGCAAGCTCAATTTATGGCTTTGAATGCCATTGCGGAAGGGGCATCTTCTGTTACTGAAAATATTTTTGAGAACCGCTTTATGCATGTACAAGAGTTACAACGTATGGGAGCTCAAATACAACTTAATGGCAACACAGCGTTAATTAACGGAGTTGACCATTTAACGGGCGCGCCTGTTATGGCTACTGATTTACGTGCTTCAGCCAGCCTTATTCTGGCTGCTTTAGTTGCTGAAGGAGAGACATGTATAGAACGAGTCTATCACGTTGATAGAGGTTATGAGCATATTGAAGAGAAATTATCAATGTTAGGTGCAGATATTAAACGTGAGCCAGCTAGATGATTTTACGCCAGGAGTTAGAAAAGTATATTCATCAGTTATTAGCTTGTTCAGATTTTAATGATTATGCACCCAATGGCTTGCAAATAGAAGGCAAAGACACAATTGCATCTATCATAACCGCAGTAAGTGCTTCTGATAGTGTAATTAAAGAGGCAAGCCGATTGCAGGCTGATGCACTACTTGTTCATCATGGGTTTTTTTGGCGTGGCGAAAAGCTAACTATTACAGGTATCAAGCGTGCAAGAATTGCTAAGCTGCTCGCTTATGACATTAATTTATTTGCTTATCACCTACCTTTAGATTGTCATGTTGAGCTAGGGAATAATGCTTGCTTAGCTCAGCTACTTGATATGCAAGCAATAAAACAGCATCGAATACAAAATACACCTAACCTGTTATGGTCAGGAGAATTTGCATTAAATAAAACAAACGATGAAGTTATTTCTTTATTAACTGAAAAATTAAAGCAAAAACCAGTTTATGTGGCTGGTAATGATAAATCGATTAAAACGATTGCTTGGTGTAGTGGGGCAGCTCAGGATTTTATAGAAGAAGCTCATGCGCTAGGTGTAGATGCTTATTTAAGTGGCGAGATTTCTGAGCGAACCTTTTATCAAGCACAAGAGTTAGGTATTCATTATTTTGCTTGTGGTCACCATGCGACTGAACGCTATGGTATTCAAGCTTTAGGGCAACATCTTGCGGTTAAATTTAATTTAACGCACCAATTTATTGATACAGAAAATTTTATTTAGGGCGTGTCATCAATTAGTTTTTCGCAGCGAAAATTGAGATAATTTAGTTCAAATTTTAACTTAAGTGGGGCGGATAGCTGACTCTATTTAACGAGCTTAAGTTAAAATTTGAGCAAATTAGTTCGATTTACAGCCGAAAACACTAATTGATAACATGCCCTAACATAAAGCACATAAATTTTAATTTTTTGCAGAACTAAGATCCAGAAAAGTTTTTTCTGGATCGGTTGATTTAAGATTAGGTAGAAGGTTTTAAAACATAATTTTATGGTGTTAAAAGTCCTACCACTTTATTTTCATTTAAAATTTGTTCTTTTTCATCAGGAATTTCTTCAATAGTAATAGTTTGTTTTTCTTTTATTTTAGTTACTAGTTCCTGTAAATGAGGTAGAGCTGGTTCAGAAGTTGTTACCCATTTTATTTTGGCTTCTTCATCCCCTATTTTTATAACAAAACCTTCTTTTGTGGAATTAATTATAATAGGCCTCTGTTCATTATTAGCGGTAATCATTTTTTCAAGTTCTGGTAATTCTATAAATTGGAGTTCAATACCATTAATAACACGATGGCCATTTGTTAACGTAAAACCGGTAAGAAGCTCGTTCGCTTTACCACTATAAGTTGCTGCAATTAATGAGCAAGCGCTACCAAGTAACTTCCAACTTAAATCGAGAGACATGCCGATACTCCAACCTAATCCTTTTCCTAATAAGCCCATGACAGAGCCTAAAAGATAAGCAAATGAGACGCCAAAAAAAGTATCTAGCAATTTACCTGCATAAGTTGGTGCAATTAACATAATACCCATACTTGATGTTGAGCCTAAAAATAAAACTAAACCACTAGCAAAAATAGTTGTAAAAGTCTGGCGCATAGGTAGTAGGGAGTAAGATTTAGAAGTAAGATCACCTAACAGCCATCCTACAGAAGTCCCTGTGGCCTGCAAAGGTAGGGAAAATAAAGGTACGGTAATAGCAGTAATAGGATAATCTTTATATCTATTTTTAACACAAGGAGTACATTGTTTATTAATAAATAGGGTAAATTTATTCCATTCTAGCTCATTTATATATCCGTTTTTAGAGTTAGTCGTTGCAGTCGATAACAAGCTATTAATTTTAGATAATTGCATTGTAGAGATAAAGTTTTGTGTAGTTAATAGACAACAGGCGTATGATTCTTCATCTACTACATTGTTGTGACTTAAAGATAATGCCTCGTCTAATAGCTGCATAAGTATTGCATTACTGCCACTACGCATTGTATAAGTTTCATCAATTTGATTGCGAACATAAAAAATTATAGCAGCTAAAACTCTTAAACCTAATAAATGCTCTTGAAATTCATCCTCAGAATTGAAATTTAAGTCAGGTTTTAATTTAGTGTTAAGTATTGTTAACCAGTTTTCGATAAATGTTATTTGTTTAAGGCGAGTTTTTACATCTTTTTTACCAAAAAATAACGAAACTTTATAAGGCTGCGGCGACGACTCTAAATTTAACTTTGTACGATTTTCATAATCAGTGCGAAGGGTTCGTAGCTTTGTCAAAAAACTATCAGTAAGTGTTAGATGCATTTTTACCTCACGTCCGTGGTTGAGATGAGTCTTTTTTATATTACGAGTGTTTATTTAAAAAATGCAATTTAATTATTTCTTTCTTTAAATTTTAGAGCAATATTTTGAAAAAATGTAACAAATGATATAGTTAATTTCCCCTAGAAGAAGGTAAAAGCATGCCGCCATTCAAAAAGATTGCTTACTTATTGAGACTTCCTCAATGGAGTAAAGCTGCATTTATTTTTTTAGGCGTTATCTATTCAGGATTGCCAAACTACTTGTTGCATGCTTTTTTAGCTGCGCTTGCTTTTTGTTTATTATCAAGTGCTGTATATATATATAATGATTTACAAGACCTTGAGCAGGATAGAGTACACCCTAAAAAATGTAAACGGCCTTTAGCAAGTGGTGAAATTTCTCTAAGTTTAGCTCAAGCTCTTTTAGCTTTTCTCTTATTAATAGGGATGATTTTGGCCTGGAGTATTTCAAATTTACTTGTTGTAATTTTGGTTTGCTATTTAATTATTAATTTTGTTTATAATTATATTTTGAAAAAAATTCCTGTTTTAGATGTTTTATGTATAGCGAGTGGCTTTATGCTTCGAGTTCTTGCAGGTACATGGGGTATCGGTTTGCCCATATCAGTGTGGCTAACATGTACTGCTACCTTAATAAGCTTATTTATTGCTTTTTGTAAAAGAAGTCTTGAGAAACAATTAAATTTAAATACTGAAACAAGGATTGTGTTAAAAAAATATTCTCAAGCAGTGCTTGATGGCTTAATTACCCTTACTGCTGCTGGCTCTTTTCTATCTTATTTACTCTATACCATACTTGCTCGTGAAGAAGCATTTTATTTTCTCCTAACATTGCCTTTTGCAGCAATTGGAATTTGGCGTTTTACCTGGCTCTCTACTCGCCCAGCTTGTAGTGATGATCCTATTTCTGTCTTTTTTCATGATCCGTTATCACGACTAAATTTATTAATTTTCTTGCTGTTAACATTATTGGCGCTGGCAAATGGCTAATAGAAAATGGTTTTTATTATTGGCGATTACTATCGTTATTTACTTGGTAGTTTTACAGATAAAGGCTATTTGGCCCTTTACCATTGATGATATGTATATTAGTCTTCGCTATGCAAAGCATTTAGCAACCGGGCAAGGTTTACTATGGAATATTAATGAGCCGCCTGTAGAAGGTTATTCTAATTTTAGTTTTGTAATACTAGCAGCTTTAGCTATTAAATTAGGCTTAAATCCAGTTGTTGTTCTTAAAATTGCTGGTTTAATTGGATTACTACTTATAATTTTTAGTATTTATTCACTTACTCGCTTGTGGTTTACGCCTATTTTATCTTTACTACCTTGCTTAGCGATATTTTTTTACCGAGGGCAAGTTATCTGGTCTGTAAGTGGTCTTGAGACAACAGTCTATCAAGCCCTAATTTACCTTTCACTTTTTACATTACTTAGCGCATTAGGTTATCAATTATATCCTAAACCAAGGGCAAAAGGCAGTCGGTTAAGTTTTATGATTAGTGGTCTATTACTTGCTCTGGCAAGCTTAACCCGCCCGGAAGGACCTTTTTTAGTAATATTGTTTTACAGTATTGCCTGGTTCGATAGAAAGGATAATATTGAATCTCAAACAAAAGGTATATTAATTGGCCTTTTAACTTTTTCTATCATTTATGTTCCTTATTTTGTTTGGCGTTTATATTATTATGGCCAGCTATTTCCTAATCCAATTTATTGTAAAGGCTTAATTGGTTCCTATTTTGGCCAAATTGATAAGGGTTATTTAAAGTTAGCTTGGCCATTTATTTTATTGGCATTACCTGCTATATGGCGAGCAGCTGATCATCGTCATTATTATTTTTGGTCACCAAGTGTCCTTTATCTATTGCTCTTAATCAGTGCAGATCCTATTGTTGCCTTTGAAAATAGGTTGTTCCTACCTGCGTTTGCTTTGCTTTTACCATTAAGCCTAAAAGGACTCGGTATAATAATTGCTTACTGCCTTAAGGAGAAAAAGCAGAGTAATTATTATCAATTTGTTTTAACAATTGCCGCCATTTGGGTAGGGTTCTTTTTTATACCAACATTAAACTTATCTAATTTAAACTATTTTACTCTAAATCCTCAAAAAGGGGAGGTCTTAAGGAAGCATGTGCTACAATGGCTTAAAAAAAATATACCAGCCAAAAGTCATGTTGTGCTAGCCGATAGCGGCTTAATTCCTTATTATAGCTCTCTATCTTTTATTGATTCTTTTTGCTTAAACAATAGAGAGATGACAAGGCAGCCTAGTAAAATGATGGCAATACAAGAATGTAAAAGAATCATTGAGAAAAAGCCTGAGGTTATTATTTTGACATCTCTTATAGAGAAGGAAATAACTTATCCTTCTGTGGACGCTTGCTTATATAAATATATAAAGTTAAGCAAAGATTACATTTTTAGAATAGGTTTTCAAACTTCTGAGTCAGATACTACATATCGTTACGATATTTATACAGCATTGCATTAACGATAGAGTAAGGTAGACTTATTCTTTTGTGGGTTCGGATTAGAAATATTTAAACTTCTAACTAAAGCAATCATAAGGTAACTGAATATTAAATAATATAAAAGGATTGAATAACGAATGCAGACCCTAAGCGCACTTTTAACTAAAATTTATAAAAAATTACCAGTAATTACATTTGACGCTCTATCTATTCCTATAGCTTGGTATTTATCTTACTGGTTACGGTACAACATGAATCCAATGCCAAGTCACTTTAAAAGTGAGCATTCTGTAGCGGCGCTTTCTATTCTATTTTTCTTTCAAGTAGGCTGTTATTATTATTTTAAGGTCTATCGTGGTTTATGGCGTTTTTCGTCAGTTAATGATGTAATTCGAATTATTAAGGCAGTTATTACTGCGGTTATTTTAACAATGCCTGGTCTTTATCTAACGTCTCTTCTTGGGCACATTCCACGTTCTGTTTTACCCCTATATTGTATTATTTTGACTACTTTGCTCTGTGGCGGGCGTTTACTTATGCGTGCTTATCGTGAGCGAGGTAATCACAATTTAGCTAACCATTCGATATATCGCGTATTGATTATTGGCGCAGGGCATGCTGGCGAGAGCTTAGCGCGAGATATGAAACGTAATTCCAATTATACACCTGTTGGCTTTGTCGATGATAATCCTAGTAAGCGAGGTATGGAAATTCATGGGGTTAGAGTTTTAGGCTCATCTAGAGAACTACCAGAACTTGTATTAGCTAATGCGGTTAATCTAATTTTTATAGCTCTTCCATCAGCCCGCTCAGCGGCCATGCGGCGAATCGTTAGTCTTTGTGAGGAATGTACAGTTCCTTTTCAGACACTACCTAGTTTATCTGATTTAGCTTCTGGTTTAGTTAAAGTGAATGCATTGCGTGAAGTAAATATTGAAGACTTATTAGGGCGAGATCAGGTTCAGTTAGATTGGAGTAGAATTGGAGCGGCTATTTATGACAAGCCTATTGCTGTGACCGGCGGTGGCGGATCTATTGGTTCTGAATTGTGCCGTCAAATTCTGAAATTAAAGCCAAGTAAGCTGCTTATAATAGATAATTCCGAGTTTAATTTATACAGTATTGAACAAGAGCTTAGAGAAGCTTATCCGCATGCTGTTATTATGCCAGTATTAATCTCTATAACAGATAATGTCGCAGTGAATTTTCACTTAAATAAGTTTAAGCCCTATATTGTTTTTCATGCCGCAGCCTATAAACACGTTCCTATGCTTGAAGATCAAATTAGGGTTTCTGTTCAAAACAATGTTTTAGGAACACAAATTGTAGCTGAGGCTAGCGTCAATGCCGGCGCGAAAAAATTTATTTTAGTATCGACCGATAAAGCAGTAAATCCTACCAATGTTATGGGTACTACAAAACGCGTTGCTGAGATTTATTGTCAGAATCTTAATGAACGAGTAGAAACCGAATTCATCACAGTAAGATTTGGTAACGTATTGGGATCAGCAGGAAGTGTAATACCGCTCTTTCAAAAGCAGCTACAGAAAGGGGGGCCCTTGACAGTGACTCATCCAGATATACAGCGGTATTTTATGACCATTCCAGAAGCTTGCCAACTTATTCTACAGGCAATGATTAATGGCACAGGAAGTGAAATTTTTGTTTTGGATATGGGTGAGCCAATAAAAATTACTTATTTAGCTGAGCAAGTAATTCGTTTGGCTGGAAAGGTTCCAGGGCAAGACATTCAAATAAAGTATACGGGTTTAAGGCCTGGCGAAAAATTATTTGAAGAATTATTTCATGAATCTGAAGAGTTAACTCAAACTGAGCATGAAAAATTATTTAAAGCAAAATTTCGTAAACTCGATTGGCATGAATTAAATCAAACAATTCGTTTGCTAGCATCTGCTTGTGATAAGAATAATAATGATGAGCTACACATTTTATTAAAAAGTCTAGTACCTGAATTTAAATCACAAATGGATACTGTGTTTTAAGATTAATTTTAATTAGTTTTATAGTCAAAAAATTTTGCAAGCTTTAGATAATTGTTAGATTATAATGGTTAAGATGTGATAATTGATATATATCAACCTAAAAGAAAGCTTTATAAATAAGGGATTTGAGTAACTCAAGGAATATATCATATGATAGGTAGAGTTCAAATTGATTGGCAATTAAGAAGGTTAGCTGAAATTGCTCTACTATTTATAGTCATTACAAGTTGCTCTGATCCTAAGCCGCCATCTATTCAACCTAAACTTAAAGTACAGGTCATCAAAGTTCAAACTTCTTATATTCCTCTATACAAGGAATATATCGGTATTACACAAGCAATAGCTAGTGTAGATATTCGTGCTCGGGTAGAAGGCTTTTTAATTAAAATGAATTTTATTGAAGGAGGGCTGGTTAAAAAAAATCAACTATTATTTGTCATTGACCCCAAACCATTTGAAGCGCAGCTCAAATTGGCTCAAGGGCAGCTTTCGCGCAGTATCGCTGAAAAGGAATTTCAACAACTTGAATTCTTAAGGTTAAAAGCGCTTGTCGCAAAAGGCGATGTAGCAAAAGCTCGCTTTGATCAGGTAACTGCACAATACCGAGAAGCTATAGCTCAAGTAGAGATACAAACAGCGCAAGTAGAACAAGCGAAAATTAACTTAGGTTATAGTTCGATGTATTCGCCTATTGATGGCATTATTAGTCATAAGTATGTTGATGTTGGAAATTTAGTAGGTGCGGGAGAAAATACATTATTAGCTAATGTGGTTCAGCTTAATCCTATTTATGTGGAATTTAATCCTAGTACCAGTGATCTTACAGAATTTCTTAAATACCGCTCAAATATGCCTTTTAAAGTCGAGGTTACATTGTCACATGACGAAAATACCCATTTCTTTGGTAAGGTGGATTTAATTAATAATCAAGTAAATGTCGCAACTTCAACTATTTTAATGCGCGCTGTTATTGATAATCCAAAGAATTTGTTACTGCCAGGTATTTATGTCAATGTGAAATTGACTTTAACAAATAAGAGACCTGCTATTTTAATACCGATTGCCGCTGTTATACAAACTCAAGAGATGCGTTCTGTCTATGTTGTTAATGACCATAATAAAGTTCAGTCACGCACAGTTACGATTTCAGGCCAACAAGATGAAAATTATATTATTACTTCAGGCCTTAAAGATGGCGACAAAGTTGTTTTAAATGGTTTACAAAAACTTAAACCCGGTATGGAAATTATACCTCAATTAGTAGGTAAGTAGGGACAAAAGCCATGGTTAAATTTTTCATCTACCGCCCTATCTTTGCCATGGTGATTGCTATTTTGATGGTATTAATCGGCGGTATTTGTATATTATTTTTGCCAGTCGCCCAATATCCTTCAATTGTTCCCCCTGTTGTACAAGTCAGTGCTCAATATCTAGGTGCAGGTGCCAGTGTGGTTGCTGATACCGTAACAACACCACTTGAGACAAATATTAATGGCGTTGAAGGAATGATTTATATGACTTCTTCTAGCACTAACAATGGTAATTCAAATATCAGTGTTACTTTTGATGTAGGCTATGATATTGATATTGCTGCAGTTGACGTACTAAATAATACAAATACAGCTACGCCTCTATTGCCGTCAACAGTTGCTAAATCTGGCGTTACTATCCAAAAAGCCTCAACTAGTATGGTTATGGTTGTTAACCTATTAAGTAAAGATAATAGTCTTAACGAATCATTTTTAAGTAATTATGCTCAAATTCAAGTAACACCTGCCCTACAGCGAGTACCGGGTGTAGGTAACGTAGTTAATTTCGGTTTATTAGAATACTCTATTCGAATTTGGTTAGATCCAAATAAATTAGCAAGTATGGGAATTTCACCTCAAGAAGTTATTGAGGCTGTAGAAGAACAAAATCAGCAAGCAGCAGTAGGGGTTATTGGCCAGCCGCCAGTACCAAGAAATACGCCTTTTCAATATCAGCTTTCAACGCTTGGACAATTAGATGAGGTCGACCAATTTAAAGAGATCATTGTACGAGTAAAAGACAATGGCGAACTTGTACGGGTTCAGGATTTAGGTCGAGTTGAAATGGGCGCTGAAACGTATATGACTACGTCGAATTTCAGTGGTAAGACAACTGCAAGTATTGGCGTCTACCAATTACCTGGGTCAAATGCTATACAGGTAGCTAATAACGTTAGAAAGGTAATGCAGGAATTATCAAAGAGTTTTCCAGCTGGGATGACCTATACAATTGCCTATGATACGACAAATTTCGTACGTGAATCACTTAAAGAAGTAATTATCACTTTATTTGAAGCAATTGTATTAGTGTTTATTGTTGTTTTTCTTTTTCTCCAAAATTGGCGCACTACGTTAATTCCTTGTATTGCTATTCCTGTATCATTAATTGGCACCTTTGCGCTATTCGAGGTTTTTGGTTTTTCTATTAATATTTTAAGCCTTCTAGGGTTAGTATTAGCAATTGGGTTAGTTGTAGATGATGCGATTGTTGTAGTTGAAAATGTTGAAAAAAAACTAGAACAGAATTTTACGAATATACGTGAAGCAACGCTTGAAGCAACACAGGAAGTTCAAGGTCCAATTATTGCTACAACTTTAATTTTACTTGCAGTGTTTGTACCTGTCGCGTTCATTCCCGGTATGACTGGCAGCTTATATAATCAATTCGCTCTGTCTATCGCATTCTCGGTTGCCTTATCAGGAATAAATTCTTTAACGCTCACACCAGCTTTATGCGGACTTCTTTTAAAACAAAAAAAAGAAAATAAATTTTTTATCCTGCGTTGGTTTGAAATTGGCTATCAAAAATTACTGCAATACTATCAATATGGCGTTAAATATTGTATAGCTCATCGAAAGTTAGTTTTAGCTATCTTTGGTTTGCTTGGTTTAATAACTGGTTTAATTTTTTATTATCTTCCAACGGGGTTTATTCCAGAAGAAGATCAAGGTTATTTTATGGTCGTTGTAAAGGGTCCGGATGGCTCATCACTTTATCGTACTGAACAAACAATAAGTAAAGTGCAAAATATATTAGACAAGACAGAAGGTATTGCGAGTAGTATTGCCGTTAATGGATATAATGTGATTGACTCCATTAATGAACCTGACTCATCAGTGCTTTTTGTTATATTAAAGCCTTGGGCGGAGCGCAAAACGGCAGAATTAAGCGTCACAGGTATTATGGCAACATTACAAAATCAATTAGCTCAAATTAATGATGCCATGGTTTTTACTGCTAATGCGCCGGCTATCCCTGGTTTAGGATCAGTAGGCGGATTTCAACTTGAGGTTGAGGATAGAGGATATAAAGGCGTTGAATTTTTAGCTAATGCTGTTGATCAACTCGTAGTAGAGGGTAATAAGCGTCCTGAGTTAAAAGGGGTATTTTCTGATTTAAATACAAAGGTTCCCCAGTTATATTTAGATATTGATAGAACAAAAGTAAAAGCGCTTAATGTCTCAATTACGAATCTGCTTACCACATTGCAAACCTATCTAGGCGCCTATTATGTAAATACTTTTACTAAATACGGCCAAACTTATCGTGTTTTGGTTCAAGCTGAAGGAAACGCACGAGCTGATGCTGCTGATATCTCCAAATTGTATGTTAAAAGTAATACCAATAAGATGATACCTTTAGCAAGTTTAGTTAAAGTTAAATTAATTAATGGGCCTTTTAATATTCCCCATTATAACCTCTATACTGCTGCTACCGTTACAGGCGGCCCTGCTCCGGGCTATAGTTCAGGACAAGCATTAGCAGCAATAGAGGAGGTAGCGAAAACAGTTCTTCCTGAGAGCATAGGCTATGAATGGACTGGAATTACCTACCAGCAGCTAAAGGCTGGAAATTTAGCAGCGCTAATTTTTATGCTTTGTTTAGTCTTTGTATTTCTCTTTTTAGCAGCGCTTTATGAAAGCTGGGCTATGCCTTTTATGATTTTGCTTGCCGTTCCTTTAGCATTATTAGGAGCAGGTCTTGCTTTAATGATACGTTCTTTAGCGCTCGATATTTATGCGCAGATTGGTTTGGTTTTACTAATCGGTCTTGCTGCTAAGAATGCCATTTTAATTATCGAATTTGCTAAAGAGAAGCGAAAAGCAGGTGCAAGTATTATCGAATCTGCAACAGAAGCTGCGCGTTTGCGCCTGAGGCCTATTTTAATGACTGCATTTGCATTGATATTAGGTGTTTTACCTTTAGCAGTCGCAACAGGTGCAGGTGCTGCAAGCCGCCATTCTATTGGCACGACAGTTTTAGGTGGAATGCTTGTAGCAACAATTTTAAGTCTTTTAATTGTACCTGTTTTTTATGTGATAATTGAAAATTTACGTGAACGGCGGCTAGAAAGAAAAAATATGGCCTAAGAAAGTACGTGATTATAAATAGTCCCACTTCTTCAAAGCTACTCTTAATAGCGTTTGTTAACGTTGCCTAATTTTTCTTAGGAAAGATATCTTTAAATTGAATATGTTGATTACGCTCCATTGCCTCTGGCCTTCGCTTATGAAATCCACCTAAAACATAAATGAGAATAGGGACAACAAAGCTAGCAACGCCCATAACAAAGGCTATTTTATAAGTAGGATCTTTGTTCATGCATAAGAAAATTAAACAAGCAACCATTAATAATATGGCAATAATACCTGTGTATGGGGAACCCGGGGTTTTATACTGTAAATCATCGGTTGTGTAACCTGCTTGATACAGGCGTCGGCGAAAATTAATTTGTGCCCAGCATAAAGAAATCCAAGCTGTTGCGCCTGTAAAACCTGAGACAAGTAGTAAAGCAATATAGAGAATAGATTGTCCGAAGAAATAACTTGTCGCAAGTAAAATCCATATAGAAATTAAAGTGACAATACCGGCATTTTGAGGAACAAAATTACGATTTAACTTACTCAGTGGATGAGGTGCCATACCATTTCGTGCTAGGGCATTGAGTGAGCGTACAATGCCATAGACTCCAGAATTAGAACATGATAAGGCCGCACTTAAGGTTACAAAACTCGTAGCAGCGCCTGCCCAATGTAAACCATAAAAATTAAGTGCATCAGCAAATACAGAGTTATCGATGTTTGCTTTACGCCAGGGAAAGATTAGCACTAAGCAAAAAACAGGAATAATATAGATAAATAAAATTCGATACGTTACATTGCGTATTGCCCGCGGAATCATGCGGGCTGGATCAATAGATTCACCAGCGGCAAGACCAATAATTTCTGAGCCTTGATAATTCACCAATAAAAGCACCATTGCGGTTAATAAGGCAAAAATACCATTAGGAAATAAGCCGCCTTGATCAAGTATAAATTTAGTACCAATAATACTAGCTGGCTGTGGGCCATGAATAATACCAAAAAATATTAAGATAGCTAAAAAGACAAAAGCGATAAGAGCAACAATTTTAATAACTGCTAACCAGAATTCTATTTCACCAAAAGTACCCACTTTGGCAATATTGACATAAGTAATGATCAACCCAAAACAAACTGCCCAAAGGTAACCATTTATACCCGTAAAATGCTCCATAATTATACCGCCAGCAATGCACTCAGCAGGAATATAAGCTACCCAACTTATCCAATAAGACCAGCCTACTCCACAGGCAATTGCCGGTGAAATAAATTCAGCAGTATAGGTAATAAATGAACCAGAGATAGGAATGGCTACAGCCAGTTCACCCATGCAGAGCATAGTTAAATAGATAATTAATCCACCTAAGATATAGGCAATAAAAACAGAAGGACCAACTTGATTGATTACAGCGCCAGTACCTAAAAAATAGCCTGAGCCAATAATCCCTCCGAGGGCAATTAATTGTACATGCCGGTCTTTTAAGCCGCGTTTATAACCACCATCATTAAGTGGTTTTTTAATAGATATGTTTTGGTCAATCACTAACTGTATAATCTCAGGGTTGATAAATCAAATTGTTTAATAATTAACAAAATTGTCTAGATTTTTAAAAATTTACGGCTATAAAAAGTGATTTGTATAGGAAAAACCTGAAGAAGGCAAGATTTATTTTTAAAATGTTTAGATTAGGAATAACTATACAAAATTATTATAAAAAAAGGCTATACGATGTAATTAATTAACTGGTAGATTTAGGAAGTCAAGGAATGGCGGAGAGAGAGGGATTCGAACCCTCGATACGTTTTACCGTATACACACTTTCCAGGCGTGCGCCTTCGACCGCTCGGCCATCTCTCCTTTGCCGCAAGAATAGCTGTTTAGATGTTTAAAATCAATTCTTAAATTGAGTCTAAGGTCTAACTTAGATACTATATCCTTACCTTTAGGTTAACTAAACTTTAGTTAATATTGCATGAAGCACACTTGCTTAATAATTTATATCAACTCAAATTAAACTATTCAGTAAATTAGATTAAAAAGGTAAACTTCCTAACTACTTATAGTTTATACTTAATTTATAAAATATATTTAGATCATATTTATGAAAAAACAAATTCTTCTAGGCTTAAGCGGAATATTATTTTCTAGTCAGCTTCTGGCGTTTCAGTGTTACCTTACGCTAGTAAAGGATACCTGTTGGACGGATTATGCTGTTACAGTAAAGGTATTAGATGCGCAAAATAATGATGTAAATTTGTCAACGCTCACTGTGCCTAAAGGACAATCTTGGGGAAGGCAGCCTTTTACTTGTCAACCTAATCAGAAGCTGCTTTATCAAGCTACTTTTGAACCTTATATATGGGAGAATCAAAAGAACACTGTTTATAATGCTATTAGTTATTGGACTTTACCTAGCGCTGCAAAGCCAGGAGAATCAGCTTGGGAGATCCCAGTTTGTTACCCTAAAGCTTTTTCAGAAGTACCGCTTCCTCCGCAGGCAACTAATAATTGTGTCTGTAACTTCAGTCAAGTTCCACCTATACCGCCTAAAAAACTTGACTAAAGGTGAACTCTCTAGAATAGAGCTTTTGTCTAACTTGTAGATTTTACTTGAGTGCAAGGCGCAAAGGTTTCGAGGAGCAGAGTTTACAGAGAGTAAATGAGCACCGCAGAAACGTTTGTAACGCAGCAATAAAGTAAAAGATGCTGGTTAGGCAAGAGCTCTAATGGCTTTATTTATGAGAGTTAGGTATTATTCTCTGAACTTAGTTACCAAATGAGATAGCTTTTGCCTACATTAAGACAACAAATTGCCCAAATGCTTATTATGGGTTTTAATGGCCTTCAGATAGATTTATCAAATCCAGTTAGTAAATGGTTAACTAATGAGAGTTTAGGTGGCGTTATCCTTTTTGATAAAGATGTTGCAACTAATCTTCCTGAAAAAAACTTAGCCGATATAAAGCAGATTAAACAATTAACGCAGCAGTTAAAAAAATATGCTAAGGTAAATAAGGATCTTGCTCATGTCCCTTTATTTATAGGAATTGACTATGAAGGTGGGGCCGTAGATAGGTTAAAAAATGTTGCTGGCTGTCCTCTAACATTAGCGCCAGAACAAATGGCTAAGCTATCAGAGCAAGAATTTATTAAACAAGCTCTTCAAATGGCAGAAGTTTTAAAAAACTTAGGATTTAATTTAAATTTTGCTCCTATAGTTGACTTAGATCTTAACAAACAAGAAGGGATTATTGGAAAATTAGGTCGAAGTTTTTCTGCTGACCCCAAAGAAGCTGTTAAGTATGCAAAGCTTTTTGTAACTACTTTTGCTGAGTCTAATATTACTTGTTGCTATAAGCACTTTCCAGGACATGGTAGTGCTATAGGCGATACGCATACAGATTTTGTTGATGTTACTGCTACGTTTAAAGAAGAGGAGCTTTATCCTTACCACTCTTTAGTTACTTCACAATTCACACCCATTATGGTTATGACCGCACATGTTATTAATCGTCATTTAGATTCAAGTGGATTACCGGCAACATTGTCTAAGCTTATGTTAAATGACTTGTTGCGCAAGAAATTTGGCTTTAATGGTGTGATTGTAAGTGATGACTTACAGATGCAAGCTATTAGTCAATATTTTTCAATGGAAGAGAGGCTTTGTCTGAGTATTAATGCAGGGGCTGATATGCTTATTTTCGCTAATCAATTAGATAACAATGATGCTTCTGAGATCATTGATATGATAGTTTGTTTAGTTACTGAAAAAGCGATTCCTATAGCTCGAATTGATGAATCATATCAGCGCATCCTGAACTTAAAGCAAGCTCGGTTTATTACTGCTTAGAAATCCTCTTGATTTGCCTATTAATTGTGTTAAAATATGTCCTTAATGCTCAAAAAGAAATCAAGAGGGTATCTATGGATAAATTTAATTTAATGACAAGGTATTTTATTTGCACCCATGCTAATTGTTGTTTTTGTTCCTGTTGTTGCTGCTAATTCCTTAAGTCATTAATTAATTTATCAATGTTGTAGGTAATCTTCATGTGCACAAAAACTCAAAAACATAACTTCTGGCTAAGTCCTCTTTTTTTATATTCTTTAATGATTATTCTAGGACTATTAAGTGGTTGGTCTGGTAATCCTGAATTAAAAGCAATCGGTTTATTTATTTCTGATGTTTTTATTCGAATATTTAAATGTATAAGTCTTCCCATTATTGCTTTATCAATTATTGTAACTTTATCCAATTATCGTACAGATGGTTCAATGCGCTCTGTATGGCAGCGAGCAATGACATACACTTTGGGAACGACATTTGTTGCTGCGACCATAAGTTGCCTTTTATATATCTTAATTAAGCCCGGATTGGTAGAGTCTTTTACACAGCCAGTTTTAGCTAAAGACAATAATCAAATAACTTATCTAGGTTATGTTAGCCACTTAATTCCATCTAATATTCTTTCGCCTTTTTTGGAACAACAGGTGCTGGGCGTACTTTTACTAGGCATTATTTTTGGAATTGCTATTCGCTTTATTCCTGAACCTGAATCGCGCCAAGCCATCACCGCATTTTTTAAAGGTGCGCATAGTATGTTTATGGTTATTACAAGTTGGATAATTAGAATTATTCCGCTTGGGCTTTATGGATTTATAACAACCACCGTTATTCAATTACGTGATGGTATGACCATTAAAGGAATTGGACAATATCTATTAATAATTGTACTAGCTAACCTTATTCAAGGTCTTATTATTTTGCCTTTGTGGTTAAAATCACAAGGTATTAGACCCTTTAAGGCCATGAAAGGCATGTTACCAGCCCTGTCAGTTGCCTTTTTTTCCAAATCATCTGTTGGTACATTGCCTGTCACTATGAAAACCGCAGAACAGAATTTAGCTGTTAAGCCTGAGGTAAGTCGTTTCGTTTTACCTTTATGCACTAGTTTAAATATGAATGGTTGTGCGGCATTTATTTTTGTAACAGTTATTTATTTAATGCAAAATCATGGTATCGCTATTTCTTTACCCACCATGGCACTTTGGGTAGTTATTGCGACGGTGGCAGCCATCGGGAATGCTGGGGTGCCTATGGGTTGTTTTTTCTTAAGTGCAAGCTTACTTGCTAGTATGAATGTTCCCATTACTTTAATGGGTATTATTTTACCCTTTTACAGCTTAATCGATATGTTAGAAACTGCTTTAAATGTTTGGTCAGATTCCTGCGTTGCTAAAGTTGTAGATGAAAAATTACGCTTAGCTAAGGTTGATATTCCTACTGCAGCAAATTTAAAATTAAAAGTTGTTTAACTTACCCTATCTAGATAAGATAAAGACTTATATTAATTAGTATTAATATAAGCCTTTTATCTTCATAATGAATAATATACCCAAATATTAGGTTCAATATATTTTCCGAGATTGCTTTTACAATCAATCTCTACTGGGACTAATGCGCCTTTAACAATATATGCTCCGTCATCAAGAAAGCTCATCTCAGTCCATTGCTCCCATTGCTTAATATCAGCGGAAATATAAGCAGAATAATAACAAATGCTTAAAATTTGAGCTCCAAGATCGATATGAGTTCGTAACCAAGGATCAAAGATTTCTCCGTTTCTATTCTTCCATGTAATGTATTTATCAATGGAAGTTAATGGATATAGGCTTTTTAAACTGGGCCTGGCAGGTACAATTAAGTAAGTAAATTTCTTGTTAAATGAGATTTCTTTAAGATGCTGAAGAAGGATTTTACTTATTCCTCTATTACGGTAATTATCTGCAACAGTAACGGATACTGCGCATACAATATTTGCTTTTTCAGTATCGGGGTTGCCATTAATTCCAGTATTAATGACCCAGTTTACTCCTTCATTAGGAAGTTCAGAAAGACTTTTTGTCCAGGTTATAGGTATGGAGTTCAGTACTCCTATAAGCTCTTTATTAGGCGCTAATAGGCTTATTTGAAATTCAGGATATAACTTATATAGTTTAAAAACAATATCATCAGGTAAACGAATAAAATTTGGCCAGACTTGTTTTCTCAATTCACTAATTTTATTAAAAAATTTTAATTGCTTTGCGCCACTGATAATTTTATATTTAGTCTCTTTACTAAGCTCAACTATATTATTCATTACTCATTTCTGCCTGATTAAGTAACGCCTGCCACCAAATCATCATCGAGTTAATAGCTTGTTTTGCTCCTTTTATAATATGTCCTTCTTGAATAAATTGTTTACTAGCGGTATCTTTCGAAGCGAGATCAACAAACATACCGAGGCCATCCTTGTGTCCTTGTTCTACTCCATTCAGATGCATATCATGAAAAGCTTTCAATCTGGACCTTACCCATGTTTTTTTTCTTCTTTTAATAACTTCAAATGAAATATTAAGAAATATTTCGTGCTCAAATATTGCTGCTGTTTCCGTAGCATACATAGCGCCTAATGTACATGATGGGCAGGTGGAAATTAATTTTAAAATATTATTAAAAAATTCTGTTGTTGGTGTGAATTCGATACGCTTATTGACATCGGTTCCTATTTCTAAAAGTGCCTTTTTATATATTGCAGCATGATTTCTTTCTTCATTAAAATTATGTTGTAGCTCTTCTGCAATACCTGTATTTTTAAATTGCCTAGTGGTATTAGTTGCTATTGATAAAAATTCGGGATTTCTTGCAGAAAATTGATAGTGCTCTAGCATAAGCCATTCTAGAGCTGATTCAGAGAATATTTCAAGGTCGCTTAATCGATTTTTTATGGAAGATGTAAATTGATGGTTTAAGTAATCGATTTCATGAGTAAGTTTTAGCTTGGTTATCATAAGACTCCTTTGATTTAAAATATCCTATTCGTATTCTTAGGTTTTCTAGAGTGGCTAATATAATTTTTAGGTGTTCAATATTTTGCCTTTTCTTGGTCAGAAAGATTAAATACTACTCAACTTTGATGAACTTCTCATTAAATGAAGATGTGAATCTAATAGCCTTCGGCAAGATCTTTTTTATTGAAGGATTAGGATAATTAACATAAAGGCTTCTATCTTCCTGAATCCCTAGTTGATTTTGGATTCTATTATATAGATATTGAGTGAAAGTCTTCTGAGATGGCTTCAAAATCATTTTGATTAATAATAACTTTATCATAAAATTTAATACCTCTTTAATATCTCTATTAATTTAGATAAATTTTCGTTACAGCTAAATATACATAGCTAGCTATGTAATAGTCAATCATATTTTTTTAGGATATAGTTTATGGCTTTTAAAATTGATGAACATACAGGCATTTTAATCAAAAAAGCAGCCAGGCTTTTCGAGCAAGTTGCCAATATAAAACTTAATGAGTTGGGGGTAACTTATTCGCAAACTATTTTTTTAGTTCGTTTATGGGAGAAAGATGGTCAAACACAAATTGAACTAGCAAAAAGCGCTGGGTTAAAGCAACCTAGCGTAGTACGCATACTCGATCGAATGGAAAGAGATAATTTAATTCTACGTGTTCGCAATAAAGATGATAGAAGAGCTTTCAATTTTTATCTTACGGAAAAAGCTAAAAAAGCTTGCCACAAGCTTGAAGAACAAGCTAATGAAATGCACAGTGTTGCAACCCTAAATATTAAAAAAGAGAATATTGAAAAAGTAAATCATTTATTATCGGCTATCATTAATAATCTTCAAATTTACCTTAAGAATTAACTATATTCACTAAAAATTAATCCAGGTAAAATGTTTTTGCTAGTGAAGTAAAAGCTCATCAAACGGACTTATTAGCTAAGCTCAAAATCTAAGTATGCAGGTCGAGAATTATAAGCTGCAATCTAACTATTCATAATATGATCAAATACTTGCGAATAATTTATTTTAATATTTGATTGCAGATAGCGTAGTAAATTTGACTTAAAATCGTTAAATCACTAAGAGATATACATTCATTAACTTGATGAATTGTCTTATTAAGAGGGCCTAGCTCAATAACTTCTACCCCATACGGTGCAATGAAGCGTCCGTCAGAAGTTCCTCCATCTGTGGAAAGCTCAGGCGGTTTTCCAGTTAATTCAGTAATGGCTTGAATGCAACTATCAAGTAGCTTACCTTGGCAAGTTAGAAAGGGTTCACCGTTTAAACGCCATGTTAACACTGCATCTATACCATGTTTTTTAAAATAGTTAGCTACTTGAGTTTTAAGGCTTTGGACTGTTTGCTCGGTTGAAAAGCGAAAATTAAATTGCAGCAGTAATTCACCTGGAATAATATTTTCGGCATGGCCACCTGAGTGAATATGAGTGATTTGAAAAGAAGTAGGGGGAAAAAACTCATTCCCTTCATCCCATTGTACTTGTACCAGTTCATTTAAAAGAGGCGCAAGTTGATGAATAGGATTTTGCGCTAAATGTGGATAAGCAACATGGCCTTGCTTACCTTGTAAAGTAAGCTGACCAGTTAATGAACCGCGACGGCCAATTTTAATAACATCGCCTAGGGTATGTCTACTTGAGGGTTCGCCTACAATACAGTAAGTAGGGTGTATGCTACGCTTTTTTAATTCACTCATGACATAAGGTGTGCCTTGATTAAATAGACTCCCTTCTTCACCGCTGGTAATCAAAAAACCTAGACTACCTCTAAAGTGAGGATTATTAGCAATAAAGTGTTCTGCCATAACCATCATTGCAGCTAAACTTCCTTTCATATCAGCGGTCCCTCGGCCATAAGCTAATCCATGGCTTTCAACCAGTTCAAAGGGATTGGTATGCCATTGCTCTCTATCACCTATAGGAACGACATCAGTATGTCCAGCAAAAACTAATAAAGGAGCCTGTGTACCTAAGTAGGCAAAGAAATTAGCAACAGGAGGATTATTAAACTGTAAGCAGGTAAAGCCAAGTTGATTAAAATACTTAATCATATACGCCTGGCAGCCAGCATCATCAGGCGTAATTGATTTAAATCGTACCAGTTCAGTTAATAAAGAGCGAATTAAGGTCATTATTGATAATCTCTCAACAATTCATTAATGCTTACCTTTGCCCTTGTTTTTTCATCAACTTGTTTAACAATAACAGCACAATATAAACTATGACTACCATCCTCACTAGGTAGATTACCAGGAACAACGACTGAACCTGCAGGGATTCTTCCATAGGTAATTGTGCCAGTTTGACGATTATAGATTTTAGTGCTTTGACCTAAAAAAACGCCCATTGATAAAACGGAGTTTTTTTCAACGATAACACCTTCCACTACTTCAGAGCGTGCTCCTATAAAGCAATTATCTTCAATAATAGTAGGATTAGCTTGCAAAGGCTCTAATACGCCACCAATACCCACACCACCTGATAGATGAACGTTTTTACCAATTTGGGCACAAGAGCCAACGGTCGCCCAAGTATCTACCATAACACCTTCATCAATATAAGCGCCAATATTAACATAGGAGGGCATTAAGACAGTGTTTCTAGCAACAAAGGCGCCTTTACGCACCATTGCATGTGGTACAACACGAATTTGTGCTTCCTGCCACTGGCCAATATTATAATCTGCAAATTTAAGCGGCACCTTATCATAAAACTGGCAAAACCCAGCCTCAATTATTTGATTGGGATATAATCTAAAGGACAATAACACAGTCTTTTTTAGCCACTGATGGGTTATCCACTCTTCATTTATACATTCAGCTACACGATAATAACCTTGATCTAGCCCATTTAAGACTTCCTCTACTGCAGATAAAAGATTTCTTGGTACATTATCTAACGTTAGCTGTTGACGTTTTTCGAATCCTTCGGTAATCATTTTTTCTAATGAATTCATGATAAAAATTATAAGAACTAGAGGTTTAGTTAGTATACTTAATCTCTCTTAAGAATGAAGTAGGGTTATTAACTTAATTGTTATTAAATTTTTTAAATTGGATTACATCCTTTGCATTGATAAAAATTAGATTCTCACCTTAGTTTAGTGAGAACCTGCTGTTAAACCCAATTTATAAGGATGTGGTTTGCACTTTACCTATTAACTTATCTTTCTCTTCCCACTGCTGATTTAACCAGTCTCTAAATTCTAACTGTTTATGTTCATCATAAGCTAAAGATTGATCAAAAAACTTAGTAGGAATAGGAATTTGCCTTAATTTAACATAAATCGTATCAATACGATGACAAAGAAAATCCCATAACGTAGGGGTTTTGGAAGAATACACAATAGTAAGATCGGTAATCGTTTTAATACGGCTTTCTAATGCAGAAATTACAAAACTTATACCGCCTGCTTTTGGTTTTAATAAAAAATTGTAGGGCGATTTTTGACTGTTTTTTTTCTCGGAAGTAAATCGTGTGCCTTCAATAAAATTCATAACGGCTGAAGGCGTGTTCTTAAATAAGGTCATAGCCTTATTGGTAGAGGCTAAATCCTTACCGCGCTTCTTAGGGTTTTTGGCTAAATATTCTTTAGAATAACGCTTCATAAACGGGCAGCCCATTGCCCACCAGGCAAAACCTAATAGAGGAACCCATTTTAATTGATCTTTAATAAAGAATTTTAAAACAGGAATTTTTCGATTTAATAAATATTGTAAAACGACTATATCTAACCAACTTTGATGGTTGGCTACAATTAAATACCAGTTATCGTTGGTTAAATTTTCTAAACCACTTACTTGCCAATTTACTTTGTTAGTTAAGTCAATATATCGATTATTAACACTGCTCCAATAAGTGGTTATCCTGTCGATAAGCCTAGTACAAAAAATACGCCAGCGAAAATTGGGAAAGAGTTTTAATATGCCAACTACAAGAACGGGTATAAAAAAAACAATTGTCGATAAAATTAATAGCAAAATAGCTAAAATACCATGCCACCGGCTACCTTTTTTCTGCCGCATTTAATCTTACTCCTTCTTTTTTAACTTAATGCAAAATCTAAATCTGCAATCAAATCTTCAATATATTCAATACCTACGGATAAACGTACAAAACCATCGACAATGCCTAGAATCTTTCTTGTTTCAGGAGGAATTGAGGCATGAGTCATAATAGCTGGATGCTCAATTAGGCTTTCTACGCCTCCTAAGCTCTCTGCTAGAGTAAAAACTTGACATCGTTGCAGAAAACGCTGAGTAGAAGCTAAATCTGCATCTAATATAATAGATATCATACCACCAAAAGCTTGCATTTGTTTTTGGGCAAGTTCATATTGCGGATGACTTGGTAAGCCCGGATAAATAACCTGCTTAATCTTTGGGCGTTGTTCAAGCCATTGGGCAAGGGCCATGGCGTTTTCACAATGCCGCTGCATACGAATAGAAAGCGTTTTTAAACTACGTAATAGCAAAAAGCTATCAAAGGGGCTAGAAATAGCGCCACATGAATTTTGTAAAAAAGCAAGCTTATCAATTAATTCTGGATTATCACCAACAACGACAGCGCCACTGACAACATCTGAATGACCATTAATATATTTTGTAGTTGAATGTAAGGTAATATCAAAACCCAATTCTATCGGCCTTTGTATCCAAGGGGTAGCAAAGGTATTATCAGCCACTGAAAGTAGATGATGTTTTTTAGCTAACTGAGCAATTTCAGTAAGATTTGCTAACTTAAGCATAGGATTAGAAGGCGTTTCAACCCAGATCATACGCGTATTAGGTTGAATGGCATTTGCAATTGTTTGCGAGTCTGTCATATCGACAAAAGTAAAAGATAGACCTGAGGTGCGGGTTTTTACCTTATCAAATAAGCGATAAGTACCTCCATACAAATCATTCGTTGCAATGACATGATCGCCTTGATTTAAAAGATCAATAACTGTATTAATTGCAGCCATACCAGAGGCAAAAGCAAAGCCTTGCTTACCGGATTCTAAACTAGCTAAACAGGCTTCATAAGCAAAACGAGTAGGGTTTTTTGTACGTGAATACTCATAACCTAAATGAATACCAGGCGCTTCTTGTTTGTAAGTTGATGTTGCATAGATGGGGGTTATTACGGCACCCGTTGAAGGGTCAGCTTGCTGCCCTGCATGGATGGCACGCGTATCGAAGTGATTTTTGTCCATTAATATTCCTATTTTTAGAATAAAGCAAAACTTGTGAATGCAGTATATACTTTAATTGATATAGTGAACGCGTATCTTGTTAAAAATTATTTAATAGTCGCTAACAAGGTTGTTATTTTAGTGAGGGATCGATGCGTAGGCAAGAAATCGACTACCAAAAAGTTGCCTTAGCAGCTGAGACAGTAAAGAAACGCGGTATAGAGCCTTCCCTAACCAACGTTTGTGAAGAGTTGGGTATTGTTACTATCACGCCGAATTTACCTACCTTGTTAGAGAAGTGGTATCATTCTCAGCCTGAATTTCAACGAAAAAAGCTAAATCCTTTATCAGAAAATATTAAAGTTAATACAAGTGCTATTTTTGAAAAAAATGTTGAGCTTGAAAAGTCACTTTCTTTATTACGTGCAACGCTAGAGTGTACTACTGATGGTATTATGATGGTCAATGGCCAAGGCCAAGTAGTTGATTGGAATCAAAAATTTGTAGAAATGTGGCGCATTCCTTCTTACATGCTTGAATCGGGTACAGAAAGTATTGGATTTGAATATATTTTAGATCAATTAAGTAATCCAGAAGCAGTCATTGCTGATGTGCAATTCTTATATGAAAATCCCGAATGGCAAGGCGAACTACCCTTAATTTATTTTAAGGATGGCCGAATTTTTGAGCGCTATACGCAACCACAACGTATTGGCTCTGAAATTGTTGGTCGAGTTTATAGCTTTCGTGATGTTACGCAACGACAAATGGCTGATGAGGATCTGCGAGTTCGCGAACGCGCGATAGAAGCAAGTACGCATGGTGTTGCAATTATTGATATTACTAAAGAGAATCTACCCATTATTTATGTCAATAAAGCGTTTGAAAGAATTACAGGATTTAATGAAAAACAAGTCTTAGGTCAGAATTTGGCCTACATTCATGGTAAAAAGATTGATCAAGCTAACTATAAGCGAATTACCTTAGCAGTGAAAGAATTACGGGAAGAAACAGTTGAGCTTGAAACCTCAAGGCGTTCAGGTGAAGTGTATTGGTGTGAAATGAGTGTAGCTCCAGTAGCTGATATTTCCGGAAATGTTAAACATTATGTATGTATTATCAATGACATAACAGAACGCCGTGAAATGGAAAAGCAACTTCTTATGCAGGCAACGCATGATTCCTTAACCGAACTACCTAATCGCGTTTTATTGATGGATAGGGTAGAGCAAGCCATTTTACAAGCAAAGAAAAAAAATTCTATCATTGCTTTTTTATTTCTTGACCTAGATCGATTTAAATTCACTAATGATACATTAGGCCATAGTGTTGGTGATAAGTTGTTACAAGCGGTTTCAAATCGCCTACTCATTGCAACGAATGATTTTGATACAGTAGCCCGCTTGGGCGGTGATGAATTTGTAATCCTTCTTCAAGATATTCATTCTGAAAAACAAGCTGAACAAACAGCGAATGAAATATTACACTTAATTGAAAAGCCATTCCAAATTGGCCAGCACAATTTAAAAATTACCGGCAGCATTGGTATTAGTTATTATCCTAAAGATGGGCTCGATTACGAAACACTCATGAAGAATGCTGACTTATCGATGTATCATGCTAAGGATAGTGGTCGCAATAACTATCGCGTTTTTGAGCAAGAAATGAATAAACGCGTTGTTAACCGCATGCAGCTTGATAATGCTTTAAGAGATGCTTTAAAGCGCAATGAATTTTATCTACTTTATCAACCACTTATGGATTTGCGCAAGAATAGTATTGTTGGTTTTGAAGCATTAATTCGTTGGCATAGCCATATACTAGGTCAAGTTTCACCTGCTGAGTTTATTAGTAGCGCAGAAGAAAACGGCTTAATTGTAGATATTGGTAAGTGGGTATTAGAAGAGTCCTGTAAACAGTTGGTAGCTTGGCATAAAGAAGGTTATAAAGACCTAAGCATGGCTGTAAATATATCAGGCCGTCAATTTAGGCAAACACGTTTACCAGAATTAATTCAAGAAATTTTAATGAAAACTGGATTGCCTGCATCCTATATTGAACTTGAGCTCACTGAAAGCTTATTAGTTGATGATGTGAAGCATGCTGTAGAAACCATGTATCAATTACGAGAGATGGGCGCAAAATTAGTCATTGATGATTTTGGTACAGGTTATTCAAGTTTATCCTATTTAAAACAATTTCCAGTTAATAAATTAAAAATTGATCGCTCTTTTATTAGCGAATTAGTTAATAAAGAAAATGATGCTGCTATTGCTAGAGCAATCATTAACTTAGGACACAGCCTTAATTTAGAAGTACTTGCAGAAGGTGTGGAAAATGAGCTGCAAAAGGAATTTATAGTAAAACATGGCTGCGATTACGCTCAAGGGTATTATTTTAAACCACCTAATAGACCTAATGAACTTAAAGAATTTCTAGAACAAAATAGTTTGCCACAACTTGATAAAACTTAATCTACTTTTGTAACTCAACAAACCTTGCTTAGCAATTCAGTCTTGTCAATCGTTAAGCCCTATTCTAAGAATGGGTACGATTTTTGCTCTTAAATATTACTAAATAATTACTTTCTTTATAGGCTTTAATGAAAGTTAAAGATTGTATGAATTTATAAAATATGGAGAACTATTAGATGTATAAAAATTTATTTTAAGATTTTGATTATTATATTTTTATATAAATAATTTAAAGATTATGAGTAATTATATTCTTATATATTTTAAATAATGATTGAGTTAATTTAGGAAGTAATTATCCGCAGTCAGTCCTACTTGAGAGGAGAGCAGGATGAGAAATGTAACCATTATTGGTTCAGGATTATCAGGCGCATTATTAGGATTATATTTGGCTAGACGGGGCTATTATGTTGAACTTTTTGAATCGCGTCCGGATATTCGCTTTGCGCAAGTAGATAGGGGGCGATCTATTAATCTTGCTATGTCTTGTAGAGGCTTAACAAGCCTAGATAGTGTCGGATTAATGCCCAAAGTTACAAAAATTATGGTGCCTATGCGAGCTCGTGCTATTCATGAGATAGATGGCAATATTAAGTACCAACCTTTTGGCCGGCATGCTAATGAATATATTAATGCTATTCAAAGACATGACTTAAATAAAATTATTCTAAATGAAATTGAATCTCTACCGAATATTAAATTGAATTTCTCAACCCGTTTATTAGAAATAAATTTTGATAGTAAATCCATCTTTTTTGAAAATAAATTAGGGCAAAAGTTGCATAAATCTTATGAGCACTTAGTGGGTACTGACGGCGCCAATTCAGTAGTTCGTGAATCTATGTTTACAAAAAAAATGATTAAATTTCAAAGGGATTTTTTAAATTATGGCTATAAAGAGCTTTCAATAAGCGGTGCCTCACCTGAGAAAATGGCTCGAGAACATCTTCATTTATGGCCGCGTGATTCTTTTCTTTTACTAGGTAATCCAAACTGTGATCATTCAATAACGGGCTCATTATTCTTAGCACATGAAGGTAAAAATAGCTTTGCAAATTTAACAGATGAAATTAAGGTGAAAACCTTTTTTAAGCAATTCTTTCCAGACGCTTATGATGAAATGCCAAATTTAATTGAAGAATTTTTTCATAATCCTACCGGTAATATGAGCACGATCAAATGTTCCCCGTGGTATTATCAAGATCAATGTCTTTTGATTGGTGATGCTGCGCATGGCTTAGTTCCTTTTTTTGGCCAAGGGATGAATAGTGCTTTTGAGGATTGTCGAATTTTTAATGAGACATTAGATAAGTATCGAGATAATTGGAATAAAGCCTTACCTGCGTTCTTCCAAGAACGGAAAGTCAATGCAGATGCTGTTGCAAAAATGTCAATGGATAATTTTCATGAAATACAAAGTGATATATGTGATGAGAAATTTAATTTAAAAAAGCAGTTAGAGCATATTCTAATGAATCGCTATCCAGAACGTTATATTTCAAAGCATGCGCTGGTTATGTTTACAAATACTCCTTATGCAGAGGCGCTAGCCATTGGCCAAATTCAAAATGAGTTTTTAAATCAAATTTGTGCTCATTTAAATACCATAGAAGAGCTAGATTGGCAACGAGTTGATAGTTTAATGGAGGATTATGACAAAAAATTGGCGAATTTTAAGCTTCATTAAAAATACATCTTAAATACAATGACATTTTAGTCAAAACTTTGTCAAAAGTATGGATTTTGGGGACAATATTTTGTCGCTTTAGATCCTTTTGTGCTTAAAAAAGAGTAAAAATAACAACTTTAACACCTCTTTAAGGTACTTTTTTGCTTAAAGTTGACTAAAAAACTGGCATGGCTCCTGCAATATTAAAATTGTCCAACAAATTATGTCGCGGAGACAGCTATGAAAACTATACAAGCATATATTGATTCTAAACAGCAAGAGTTTATGAATCATCCTTTTTTCGAAGTTTTAGAGCAATTAGATACTATTGAAGAAATTAGTTATTTTGTACCAGAACTAACTTTCTGGGCGATGACTTTCCAAGATATCTTAAGGCTCAATGAAGAAAGAGTAACTGATCCCTATTTAAAGAAAGTGGCTCGCCACCATCGCTTAGAAGATGCAGGCCATGAAAAATGGTTTATACATGATAAAAAATATTTAGGTAAAATAAGTGATAATAAAGCCTGTAGCAAAGATGATGTATCTTGGCTGTACAGTAAAGAATCTCAGCTAACACGTGATGCAGCTTATGCTATCATGTCAGAAATATATAAAGCTGATGATGAGATTCTTAATATTGTCTTGTTACTCACCTTAGAATCATCTGGTCATGTATTCTTTGAAAAAGTGGTTAAACAAGTCCAAAAAACAGGTGAAGATAAAAACTTAAAATATTTCTCAAGTTCTCACCTAGAAGTTGAAATGGCACATGCATTATTTGAACAAGAAATGGAACGACAATTGTTTTCAAGAACAATACCAGTAGAAACACGTCGTGAAGCATTGAAAATGATTGATCGTTGCTATGATGCATTTAGCAAGATGTTCGATGGTTTACTTATCGCTTGCAACCGTCGTCTTGAGCTCGCAAGAGAACAAGAATTACAAAATGCTGCTAATACCGTTGAATATGCAGCTGCAAATCAAGCAGCTTCAAATCAAGCAGCCCAATAAGCAAGTGTAACTGAGTTGGACAAGCGTATGGCCAGAGATGGACATGCGCTTGTTTTTATTACCTTCCTATAAAATTCACTCAAATAAATTTAGAAAAAAATCTTTTGGAGAAATTTATAATCCATAATTCTGTTTAAGCAATTTTTTATACTGTTTAAGTTCCTTGATTATGATATAATTTTTTATCAAATTGGTTAAATTTTAAAAATTTAATTTTGACTTTAATACATTGCTACTCTACGTTTAAACTTGTTGAGAGTTTATTTTCTTAACAAAAAGGGCTATTTATATACCCATATTCTACCAAAGTATTTTGGCGTTAATCAGAGTAAAAATGATATGTAGCGCTGAAGTATAGCCAATCATTTTAACTGCCTTAGTAAAACGCACTTAGTGGATGTGGTGTCATATGAATGAGTGTTTAAACAGTTATTTAAAAGGAGTTAGATATGCGTTTAAAAGCGGCCTTAACAAGTTGTACTTTGTTAGTTATGAGTTCAGTGTCTATAGTGAGTTACGCTGAAGATTTTTTAGCGAAAGAAAATAATGAACAACAATCTTTGGCTGATTATTGGACACCAGAACGTATGAAGAATGCTAAAGAAATGCCTCTACCCTTAGTAGATTTTAAAAGTACTCAGGAAATACCTATAGACGAAGGACAAAGCCTATCTGAGGATTCTGAGTCGGGCGATGGGGCGCCACCTGAGGGAAAGGATATTAGGCCTGAAATAAGGCAACTTTATACACCCCAAGTTCTCTTAAATACCTTACCCCAAGAAACTAACCTTGCCAACTTCAACAGAGGAACTTTAAATTATCATTTTTCAAGCTCTCGGTTAATTCCTTTATCAGCAGATTTAGCTTATCCTTATCGAACAGTGGGTAAGTTATTTTTTACAATTCCTGGGCAAGGGGATTTTGTTTGCTCTGCATCTGTCTTAAGACATCGAATCGTATTAACTGCTGGTCATTGCCTACATAGAGGTTCTGGCGGTGTTGGCGGCTATTATACTAATTGGCGGTTTGTCCCAGCATTTCGAGACGGATCAGCGCCTTTTAGAACTTGGACATGGTCGTATGCCTTAGTAACAAATACCTGGGCAACGGGTGGTGGCACAGTACCTAATGCTGCAGATTACGGTATGCTTGAAATGCGAGATAATACAATCAATAATGTTGTACGTCGCATCGGTACTGTAACCGGTTACTTAGGCTATCAAACACAATCACTCCGGCCTAACCATGCGCATTTACTTGGTTATCCTTGTAATTTTGATAGTTGCCAAAAGATGCATCAGGTTACAGCACAAAGTCAACGTTTGGTTGCGCCTAATAATGCAGAATATGGTTCTGATATGGCTGGTGGTTCTAGTGGTGGACCATGGGTGCAAAACTTTGGTGCTTATTCTGTAGGACAAACAGGTGGTTTAAATCCTGGTCTTAACCGAATTATAGGGATTACTTCCTATGGCTATGTAAGTCCTGATCCTAAAGCGCAAGGAAGTTCAATTCCTGACAGCCGATTTACAAGTCTGCTTAATAGTATTTGCGCACATAAAGCGGGTAATTGTTCATAAGCATTTTCAATTAGATCGAATAGAAAGCCATTTATGATATTTAAATGGCTTTTTTTTAAGTAAGATTAAAATAAATTAATCTAACATGCTTGAGTAATTCCTTTTAACATAGTAAGAGTTAATAAGATGATGATCCTCATCGACTATTTTCATAAAGTAAGGATTGATTTGCTACGGAGGAAGGCTATGTTAAATATTCGAGGATTTTTTAATACAGCAAAGCAATTTATTCAAGATAATCAGCCTGTAAGTTTAACAGGTGCCTTAATTCATCCTTATTATTGGTTAATGTCTAAATCAAACGATTATGTTTGTGATATATCAAATTTAAATTCAACAGATGAGCTTAAAACTCGAGCTTATGTGATTCCAGGAACTGCTGATTTTCCATTTTCCCTTTTCAGAATGGTGGACCGTATACTCGCTAAAGGAAAATTAAATGACATTAAATCTTTTACTATCGTTTCCTTTTTTAAACGTTTTCAAGGTAAAAGTATTGACGATTTTTCGCAGGAACTATTAGATAAAATTAAAGCGGATCAGGTGGAAAGTATTATTTTAATTGGTCATTCCCGTGGTGGCTTGATTGCTGCGAAAACAGCATTGGAAGCAGCGAAACTAGGCATTAAAGTTAAAGCTGTAATTACTTTAGCTACTCCTTTTAATGGCTCTCATTTAGCCCTTCCTCCTCTTACATGGTTTTCAGCCTCAATAAAACAAATGGAGGTTGGTAATACCTATTTAAAAGAGCTAGGTGATTTAATTTTACGATCGGAGATACCTCATTACTTTATGGTAGCTGGTAATGATGAAGTTGTCCGCTCAGGGGCATTCATAAAAGACTATGTGGAAAAATACCCTGATTCTATGACTGTTTTTCCTAGGCACGGGCATTTATCTTTGGTTTCATCACATAAATTAGTGGAAAAAATTCATACTTTAGTAACTGGTAAAAACTTAAAGGAAGTAAAACAAACGCTTGAAGAGGGTGATAATGACGATTTATTTAATTTATTTGATGAGGTGGAAATTACAGAAGCTATAGATTTGGTTACCGAGGAAACAGCTAGACGGTCTATAACAGTTTCATAAATTTAATTGATTAACTCAAGATTAAATGAGGCTTAACTAGGATAGTCATAGTCGAATTCTAATTTAAATGAAGGAGAAATACTTTTTTCTGGCTTCTAAATTATGAATTAGTTTCTTTTCTTGATAGATGAGTTTAATTTCTTTTATGAGTTAAACAAAGTTTAACTAATTTACGTATAGGTGATTGAGTATTTTAATAATGAAAGCAGATATCTTTCATTCATGTTGAAGCTAAATAGGCTTTAAAAATTTTCCAATATTAGGTTTTTGTTGCATGCGGTACTGATAAACAGCATAAAAAGCAATAACATTTTTTAAATAGTTGCGCGTTTCCCGCCAGGGCAGTGTCTCAATCCAGATATCCATGTCATTGGCTGGATGATTTTTAAGCCAATAATTAACTTGTCTAGGACCTGCATTATACGCTGCAGCAATTAATGCAGGGTGATCATTAAAGCGCTTTGATAAGTGTTTTAAATAGGCAACACCAATGTTTAAATTTTTCTCCCAAGAAAAAAGTTGCGTTTTATCCTTATAATCAATTCTCGCTTGCTTAGCTACGCTACTAGCAGTAGTTGGCATAACTTGCATAAGACCGCGCGCGCCTGCTTGAGAAACAGCATCATCTCTAAAACCACTTTCTTGGCGAATGATTGCATAGATAAATTCTTGCGGAACTTGATAATTTTTGGCATAGGAGTTAATTGCAGAACTATAAGGAATTGGAAAACGAAGCGAAAGTTGATTATTTAATTCTTGCGTATTACTTAACGCTACTGATTTTCCATGCCACTGTAATTCATTGGCAACCCAGGAAAGAAGAGCACTTTTTTCTTCTTTAGGTAACTCACTAACGAAATCATTTAATAAACGAGATGCCTCTAGGGTTTGATGATTTTGGTAAAGTAGTTTTACTTTGTCAATAAAGGATTCGTAAGGTTTTAAAATAGTTCTATCATCAATGGGATTTTCATTTTCAAAAGAAAACTTTTTATTTAAACGTAAACTAGCCAGGAATCCATAATACTGTCTTGATTTAGCCAGTTCTTGATAAATATCTTTTGCTTGCTCTAATTGCCCCAGAGCTTCTTTAGCACGTGCTGACCAGTATTGCCAACAAGGGTTTTGTTGATCTTGAAAATGATTAATTAATGATGCAACTTGTTTCCATTGTTTATGCTTTAACGCAAAACGAATTTGCCAATCTAATAATACATCATTGTAATAAGCAGGTTGAACTTTGGTAAACCATTCCCATGTATCATCTTGGTTACGCATTGCTTTATATAGAGCAACGTGTGCTAGAAAAGTTTGCTTCTGACCATTGTTTAATAAGTTATTATTTTTAACCTTTTCCCAAAATTTAAGAGCTTGAGGCATATTGAGGGAAACCATACGTTTAAGGCCAAATAAATAAAAGTGGCTATATAAATCATTAACTGGAAGTTGCTGAATACGTAAAGGATTTTGGTAGATAGCAATCAGCTGTTGCTCATCTTTTAGACGTGGAACTTTATATTGCTTCAAAAGATAGCGCACCAAAGGTAAATTGCGCTTATCAAGTGCTAAAATAATACGCTCAGTAATTAAACTTTGATTAAAATTTTCACTTTTAAGTAATAATTCAAATAACTGATTACATGCAGGCGGCTGAGAGTCACCTGTAAGCCACAGCGCTTTAGCCGCACTAAAAGCAGTATCAGTTTTACCTTGATAATAGTTTGCTAAATGATAAAAGCATTGTAAGTTAACATCCTCGGTTTGCTTATAATATAGTCCATAATTAACCCAATCTTTTTGTCTGGCCAGTTGATAGAGCCATTTTTCTCTAAGCTTCTTAGCAAGAGGCGTATCATTATTGATAAAATTTAAAAAATCTTGCTCTGGTTGCTCTGGTAAATTCTGATTCCATTTAGTATAAGTATCAAACCTCGCCATATAAGCTTCACTTGAAGCTGCATAAGTTAGGTAGGATGAGAGTAATACTAATAAGAAAAAAAATATTTTCATATAAAGATTTATAATGACGCCAGTTGAGTTCGCATATTACTAATTGCTTGTTGATAATTGCCGCTATTAAAGATAGACGACCCAGCAACAAAATGAGTGGCACCTGCTTGGGCGAGTGCCTTTATATTCTCTACTGTGATACCTCCATCTACAGAAATAGGTAAGTCAGGATACTGATCTTTAATAAAAGCTATTTTCTTAATCACTTCGGGAATAAGCTTTTGTCCTGCAAAACCTGGGTTGACAGTCATAACTAAGACAAAATCAAGTTTATTAATACACCATTTAATCCATTCAGGGGAGGTTGCTGGGTTTAACACAAGGCCAGCCTCACAACCAAGCTCCTGAATTAAGGCTAAACTTCTATCTAAATGAATGGTCCCATCCGGATGAATGCTAATGCGTCTAGCACCTGCTTTAGCAAATTGTCTAATAAGTTCATCAACGGGGTTGGTCATCAAGTGAACATCTATTTTTAGTTCAGGAAATCGCTGCAAAATGCTTTGGCAAACAAAGGGCCCGAGTGTTAAGTTAGGCACATAATGATTGTCCATTACATCAAAATGAATCATATCTGCATCAGCAGCCATGACGTTTTCTATCTCCTCGCCCAGGCGAGTTATATCAGCTGAGAGTAAAGAAGGTGCAATCAAAAATGTCATAATGAAATCTTATAAGTTAGGTAAACTCATTATTCCTATAGCTATCTTTATTAATATAAAACGTTTAATTATTATTATTGACAGGGTAAAAAACTAGCATTTTAATGCAAGGGATGACTCTAATAGAATAGAATTAGGACAATCTTAGACTAACTAAGTAACTTTAAGCAATATAATTTGTGTAAATAATATTTAATTTTACCCATTTCTACAAGAAAAATGGGTAAAAATTTTATTCAAGAAGCCTGCTCAGGCTGATCAAAACTAAAATTCATGACAAAATTTAGCGATGCTATCGCTACCCGGCCATTAAAATTACTAATATTGTTGCTTGTTAAGTAGCGAAAATCTGCGCCAACGGAGATGGTCTCATCAATAAAATAACTAATACCAATAATACCTTGACCAACAGGCGCTGTTGTTGAATCCTTAACACGACTACCGCTGATATAGTTTCCATACTGCTGCAAACTAAAATTTGTACGAAAATAAGCATAACCTATTCCTATACCTACATAGGGTATAAAACTTGTCTCACTACCGGGTGTATAAAAATCATAATAGGCGTTAAACAGGCCAGCAAGCATACCTGTACTTCCGCCTAGACTTAAGCCATATATATTTTGATGCCTTCTAACAGGCCCTATTCCCGGAATTTGTACTTTCTGAATTTTATTGCCATTAATGTTCAGCTGGCCCTCAAATCGATAATTTTCGCACCAACGATAACCAACATGAATACCGCCGTTAATGCCCACTCTATAAGTCACTGTACTTGTAGAATTCGCGGGGATTAGAGGAAGGAGGGGAATAAGAGGATGTGGGGTTAGAGTAAGAGGAATTAAGCTTACGAAGGGAAGAGAAGGTATATTAACTAAATTAACATCGATACCTTCTAAATAACTACCTCCAACTATAAAACCAGCATACCAGCCATCATCTGGATCTACCGCATAGGCTGTACTACTGAGAAGCATGGCACTTACAATACCAAATCGCATAATAAAGTTCATAATTTAGCCCTTACTTATAACAATTTTCATTAAAACGGTAAAGAACGCCAACGGTTACTAAATTAGCTTGAAAAACCTTACCAAGGGATTCTACTCGATCAGTTCCAATATAACGGTATGCAAGATTAATGGCATAATTCTCAGCATAATTATAAGTAAAGCCAGCAGTAACTTGATACGCAAAAACACTATTGGCACCTCGATGATACACTGGATAGTGGCTTGGAGGGAGGAAAGGAGAATAGTAAAAAGTTCGAGTACTAAATGTCCCCTCAATCCAGCCATAGCCTAAGCCCGCTCCCAGAAAGGGTGAAACACCTTCAACCATGTCAGGAAAATCATAATAGAGATTTCCCATTGCAAATACAGCGTTTGCTTCGCCATGCCCACGATTTTGACGAATTTTATTAATGTAGAATCGCTTAACATTTTCAGTAAGGTAAGTTACTTCCCCTTCATAGCGTATGGGATTATTTTGAACACCAAATCTTACACCAGCATGATAACCTAGATCATAGGAAGCATTCGTTAATGCGAGTTTATGACTTGTAGGATAAAAAGGATACGTAAATGTTGGTATAAAACCATGTCGACTAACGCTAAGATTATCAGACAAATAGTTACCACCACTAAAAAGACTTGAATACCAACCGTTGATTGGTATCGCACTCATTGCTGTGCTGGTTACAAGCAAAGCGCTTGAGAAAAATGCAATTTTCATGACATCCCTTCTTATTATTTTCTTTAAGACATCTCATGTTAGCGATTTACTTTTATTTTGCAAGCAGGTTTTGTGATGAGTTAGCTGTTATTTCCTTGCAATCAACTAGAATGCTTCAACCATAAGAGCTAATGATAAAGTAGACTAATAATTTAGCAAAAAAATTTCGAGCCGCTTTATGTTATTCTTGTTATTAGGCCTTAAGGTTGATATACCTAAACATTAAGGTATCCGTTTTATTTAAAACCTGACGTTATAGGAAAACGCCAGTCACGGCCAAATGCACGTGAGCTTATTTTAATACCCGGCGCTGCTTGGCGACGTTTATATTCATTTCTTCTTATGAGGCGAATAACTTTATCGACCATGTCCGCACTGTGCCCTTGCGCAATTAATGCTTGGGTATCTAAATTATTTTCCATATACGCTGTAATGATTTTATCGAGCGTTGGATAATCAGGTAAGCTGTCTTGATCGGTTTGGTTTGTGGCTAATTCAGCTGAAGGAGCGCGGTTAAGAACCCGTTTCGGTATGACAGGTGATAATTGATTACGATAATGAGCTAGCGCATAGACTTGAGTCTTTAAAACATCTTTTAATACGGCAAACCCACCGGCCATATCACCATACAAGGTAGCGTAGCCAACAGCTGTTTCACTTTTATTGCTGGTTGTTAGCACGAGACTGCCTTTTTTATTTGATAAAGCCATTAAAAATAAGCCTCGAATACGTGCCTGGATGTTTTCTTCAGTAATATCAGGGGCAAGACCTGCGAATACTGGTTTAAGTGTTGTTAAAATGCTTTTAAATACTGGCTCGATTGTTAAAAGCTCACTTTTAATTCCTAACGCATTAATTTGTTGCTGAGCATCAACAATACTTATTTCGGCTGTATAGCGAGAAGGCATCATAATGGCTTGAACTCGATTAGGTCCTAAAGCATCTACTGCAATTGCTAAGGTTAGGGCAGAATCGATGCCACCTGAAAGGCCCAAAATCACACTGGAAAAGTTGTTTTTTTCAACATAATCTTTAGTGCCGCAAATCAGCGCATTATAAATTAATGCATTTAACTCAAGCAAAGGTGTTATCCTGCCATTTAATTCATTTCCATGACATATAACTGTTGAAAATTCTTCTTGAAAGGCTGCTGCTCGAGCACATATTTTGCCCGTATTATCTATTGCAAACGATTGACCATCGAAAACTAATTCATCCTGACCGCCAACTGCATTAACATAAATAAATGATATGCCTTTTCGGGTATGCTCACGAACTAAATCTTCCCGTAGTTGATATTTATTATACTCAAAGGGGGAGGCATTTAAACAAATAATTGTATCAGCGCCTGCTGCTATTAAGTCATTTACAGGTTGTTTAAGCCAAATGTCTTCACAGATACAGACACCTACTTGATAACCTTTAATTGCTAGAATACAGGGGTTGGGCTGACCAGAAATAAAATAACGGATTTCATCAAATACACCATAATTAGGCAGCGCTTGCTTATGATAGGTAGCAATTCTTACGCCATTAAAATAAACACTTGCAGAATTAAAGCACTTCTCGCCTTGTTGAGTAGGATGACCAATAATCACATAGCAATCCCCTACCACACTAGCAACTCTTTCGAGGGCTTGTGCAATTTGATTATGAAATTCAGGCCTTAAAAGCAAATCTTCAGCTGGATAGCCAGAGATAACCAGCTCAGGAAAAACAATAATGTCATGCTCATTTTGATAGCGAATAATAGTATCAATGACTTTATCGGCATTAGCATCGATTGCAGCGACAGTTGTGTTAATTTGCGCCATCAATATTGTTAATTCTTTAGTCATCATAGTCATATAGAGATAGTTTAGCCCTGTATATTTAATTTTATATGGAACAATATAACTTGTTTTAAACTTGCGCAAGTAAAATATATTCTCTATTTTGAAATGATAGTTATATTCATTGGAATTAAAAAACGAGGCAGAAGTCAGTAGTCTGCAATATTGAATCAAAAGTACTAAACTTAAGCAGTAGGTTTTATAATTAACTTTTGCTGCTATAAGAAAATACTTATTGCAAGTTCTAAAGAATTTTTTTGCAAGAAGCTTTAAATAAATTTAATAGATAAGTCTAAGTATTTTTAAAAAAAAGTTCTATTTAATTTTAAAATTCTTACTATTTTATTATAATGATCTGTTTATCTTTATGTGACGTAAATTATGTTGAAGGATGCGTTATCACGGATGGCCGATATTTTCTTACCTTCCGTATTAATGCAAGGTTTAGAATACCAAAAGAAAGGGTTTGTACTTAATATTCGTTTAAGTGAAGGTTTGCTTAAAGCGCGAGTAAAAGATACATCATCGCATATTTATAATGTTTATATTGATTTAAAAGTATGGCCAAAACAACCTGCATGTTGTAATTGTCCGGTTAAAAAGAATTGCAAACATGCTGCAGCTAGTCTTTTCGCCTTAAAAATAAAAGAAAATATCGATATTAAAATAAACAAATTACCATTTAGCTCTGATTCTTTAAGTAGCGATTCAGTACCAATTTTCCATAATGATAATGCTTATGAAGTTGCTTACCTAATTGATCTAGAATCTAGAGACCGTGTTATGGTTAATTTAGCTCTATCAAAACGGCTAAAGCGACATAATATAGATAAAAAGACTATATTTCACATACTCACGTCGGCTCGAAAACAATATTTTATGCAAGTCGATGATGAAATTATCACAACTTTAGCCTTAAAAAACCATATACAGGGCTGGTTTGATCGATTGATTATTCATACCAGTTTTCTATTGGATAAAATGCTATCAACCCAAAGAGTATATATTGGAGAAAAAACTGATAGACCGCTTGTTTTCAATAAAGAGCCTGTTCAGATGGATTGGCATCTAAATATCGATGGTACTCAACAGCTTCTTATTGGAAAAAAAGAAACAGCTTTAAGGCCTCTCTTTTTAGATAAGCTTTGGTATTATGATAAGTTCAACCAGGCTTTAGGAATAGTTGAAAATCTTATTCAAATTGAACATTTAAAATGGCTTTTTGCCTTACCGCCTGTCAATTTAAATGAAGCAGCGTCTCTTGCTGCAGAAATAGCTAAGGTTAATGAAAATCTACCTAGACCCAAAATTTATGC
Organism: Legionella pelazae; assembly: GCF_052527395.1. Lineage (NCBI taxonomy): Bacteria > Pseudomonadati > Pseudomonadota > Gammaproteobacteria > Legionellales > Legionellaceae > Legionella > Legionella pelazae. The sequence goes on along the minus strand of NZ_JBNVZS010000009.1, from coordinate 24,417 downwards.
AAAAAAAGTAATTCAGAATTTAAAACCAAAACCTGTCATTATTCTAAATGCACAAGAGGTAATATCAGATACTTTAAATGTACTTAATGAATTTGAATTAAAAAATTATCGTGTTACATGTAACCTTGTTTATGATTATGCCGGTATACAAATTACCGGGCAGGAAGATTTTCTTAGCTTATTCTACGAAACCGATTCTTCTTTAATAGAAGTAAAGAGGGACCTAAATTTAGAGCAACAAATATTAGCTGATTTTAATTTAACCTTAAATCGCAATTTAAATTTTAAAACATTGGCCGCAAGTGAAGAATTTAAAAATTTACGACTATTTAAAAATGATATTTATGCACCGGATTTGCCAAAGTTATATAACGAAATTATTTCTTTATTTAAAAATAAAGGTTGGTTAGTTCAATATGACCAACTTATTTTTGAAGAGGCTCTGACACTAGACTCTATAGAGTGGTTCTCTCAAGTTAATGAGCACAAGCATGATTTTTTTTCTTACCATTTAGGTATTTTAATTGAGGGTAAGCCTGTTAGTATTATTCCTCTTGTTGCTAAGTTGCTACCTAAACTAAAAAATGTTGATTTAGAAGAGCTTGATGATGATAAAAAAATTATCTTATCTTTACCTAGCAAAAATCATCTGCAGGTTCCTTTAGGCCGCCTTAAACCTCTCCTGCGCTTTCTGTTGCAATATCATACCGCCATTACAACAGATGCAGACCAATTACGAATAACACGCTATCAGCTTATGTTGATGTATGAAGCAGAGCAAGCTATGTCTGCAGTATCTCTACGCTGGCAAAAAGATAGCGAGGTTTATCAGCAGCTAAAGAAACTTATACAAAATGATTTTATAAAAACAACAACTGTACCCAATGGTTTAAAAGCAAAGCTAAGAGATTATCAACTGCAAGGTTTAACTTGGTTACAATCATTACGTGCGGGAAAATTTAGTGGTATTTTAGCAGACGATATGGGTTTAGGAAAAACTATTCAAACACTTGCACATCTACAATTAGAAAAAGAACAAGGGCGTATGATACGCCCATCATTAATTATTGCTCCAACGAGTGTTATTACGAATTGGAGTGAGGAAGCTAAGCGGTTTACGCCTGAGTTAAAAGTTTTAATTTTTCATGGAAGTAATAGGCAGAGAAATTTTGCCAATTATGATCTTATTATTTCTACTTACAGCTTAATTCAACGCGATAAAGATAAATTTGCAGAGACGAATTTTTATTATCTTATCCTTGATGAAGCACAATTTATTAAAAATAATCGTGCAAAAGTGACACAAATTGTTTTACAAATTCAAGCTTCCTATCGTTTATGTTTATCAGGTACGCCTCTTGAAAATCATCTAGGTGAACTTTGGTCACTTTTTCATTTCTTGATGCCGGGCTTATTAGGTGATGCAAAGCAATTTCGTAAATTTTTTAAAGTGCCCATTGAAAAGCAATCTAATCGACAACGTGCTGAGTTATTAATGAATCGTATTCGTCCATTTATGCTTCGTAGAACAAAGAATCAGGTCGCACAGGAATTACCCGAAAAAATTGAAACCATGCATAAAGTAGAGCTGCTTGGCGCACAAAGGGATCTTTACGAAGCAATTCGCATTAGCATGCAGCAAAAAGTTCGCTCAGCTATAGCACAGCTGGGATTAAAAAGAAGCCATATTGTTGTGTTAGATGCGTTACTTAAACTAAGGCAAGTCTGTTGTGATCCAAGACTGGTTTCAGCGCCCGGAGCAGAAATTGCTTATCATAGTTCAGCTAAATTAGAAGCCCTTATGACTTTGGTGGATAATTTAGTGGCTGAAAATAGGCGTATTTTAATATTTTCTCAATTTACATCGATGTTAAAGCTTATTGAAGAGAAATTAATTGGTTGTTCCTATGATTATCTTAAACTGACCGGCCAAACAAAAAATCGTCTATTCCTAGTTAATAAATTTCAAGAAGGTAATATTCCTATTTTCCTAATTAGTCTTAAAGCAGGTGGGACTGGATTAAATTTGACCCAAGCTGATACTGTTATTCATTATGATCCATGGTGGAATCCAGCGGTTGAAAATCAAGCAACGGATAGAAGTCATCGAATTGGACAAAAAAATACAGTTTTTGTTTATAAGTTAATTACTTTAGGAACCGTGGAAGAAGTAATGGTAACTATTCAAAATAAGAAAAAACAACTCTTTGAAGGAATTTTAACTGAAAATCTTAACGGATTAAGTGCATTAACCGAAGAAGATATTGATCAATTTTTTCGCCCACTTTAATTAATTTTAATTCACTATAAAAAGCAAAGATTTAGTAATTTACTTCTTATTGATTTTAAATTTGCAAAGCATCAATTACTAGCTTATTCTTTTTAAGGATACACACTATGGAGAATAACAATGAGCCAATGGAAATCCTTTGCTGCGATTATATTAATGGCGTTATTTATGCCTCTTGCAATAGCTGCTCAATCCCCAGCTGGAACATGGACAACTATTGATGATAAAACTGGACAAAAAAGAGCTGTTGTTAGGTTATCAACTTCAGGCGGCACTTTAAACGGAACTATTGTTAAGGTTTATCCACAACCTGGTGATACTGGTGTATGCAAGAACTGCCCAGGAAGATTTAAAAATAAACCTATTACAGGTTTGACCTTCCTTTGGGGTTTAAAAGATAGAGGTAATGGTGTTTGGGACGGGGGCCAGATTTTAGATCCTAAAACAGGAAAAATCTACCGCGCTAAAATTACTATGCAAGGTAACAGATTGTATGTACGCGGTTATGTAGGTGTTTCTGCACTAGGTCGTACTCAAGTATGGGTTAGATAAAACGATTACTTAAATAAAATTAACTTAACTAAAGACACACAAAGAGTGTGTCTTTTTTTCTTTTCAGCATTACAATAGCGTTTAACTAGGGTGTCATCTACTAAATTTTAAATAAAGGGTAGGTAAACAGCTTAAAGTTAAGAGCTATTTTAACAGCGTTAAACCAATTTTATCCTTAAATAAAGTATTTCTAGGTATAACTTATATAAATTAAATTAGAAAATTATGGTTGAAGCATTAGCACGAAAAAATAATAAGCAATCAATAGATCCTTTAAAACGACCTCCTCATTCTGCAGAAGCAGAGCAGTCAATTATTGGTGGCCTCATGCTTGATAATCAAGCTTGGGATAAGATAAGTACTAAATTATGTGAAGCAGATTTTTATCGTACTGAACATCGGACTCTTTTTCGTGCTATTGTTGAATTAGCTCGAAAGGGCCAGCCTTTTGATGTAGTTACTCTACTCAATACATTAAAAACCAGTAATGAGCTTGATCAAGCGGGTGGAGAGACTTATTTATTTGAATTAGCTAATAATACCCCCAGTGTTGCTAATATTTTAGCTTATGCTGATATTGTTCGTGAAAAGTCAGTCCAGCGCCAATTAATTGGTGTAGCAGGTGATATTGCCGATGCAGCATATAATCCAGCAGGTCGTGAGGTGGCTGAATTACTTGATCTTGCTGAAACAAAAGTATTTGCTATTGCTGAGCAAACGGGTGGTGATGGCGGGCCTGAAAGCATTAAGTCAATTTTAGTAAGAGCGGTGGAGAGAATAGATGCCCTTTATCATAATGGTGATGCCATTACAGGTTTAGCAACGGGTCTTACTGACCTAGATGAACTGACTTCAGGATTACAACCATCAGATCTAATTATTGTAGCCGGGCGGCCCTCAATGGGTAAAACAACGCTCGTTATGAATATGGCTGAACATGCAGCTATTCGAGGAGGTAAGCCTGTGCTGGTTTTCTCCATGGAAATGCCCTCTGATTCTTTAGCTATGCGTATGATGTCTTCTTTAGGTCGTATTGATCAACATCGGCTGCGTACTGGAAAGTTAACGGATGATGATTGGCCACGTGTAACTTCTGCAGTACATATGTTATCGGAAGCGCCTCTTTTTATGGATGACACGCCTGGTTTAAGTCCAGCTGAAATGAGAGCACGGGCAAGAAGAGTGGCTAAGGAATATGGTCAATTAGGACTCATTGTTGTGGATTATCTTCAGCTTATGAAAGTACCTGGGTTTAAGGCTGAGAATCGTACGGCAGAAATTTCAGAAATATCTCGTAGCTTAAAAGCACTTGCAAAAGAACTTAAGGTCCCTGTTGTTGCATTGTCACAATTAAATCGTAGCTTAGAGCAGCGACATGATAAACGTCCAGTCATGTCTGATTTACGAGAGTCTGGTGCAATAGAGCAAGATGCAGATGTGATTTGCTTTATTTATCGAGATGAAGTTTATAATGAGGATAGTCCTGAGAAAGGTATTGCTGAAATCATTATTGCAAAACAACGTAATGGTCCAATTGGCCGAGTTAAGGTAGCCTTTTTAGGGAAATATACACGCTTTGAGGATTTGGCTTTTAATGGTTATCAGGAGTAATTACCAGTGACAAGGCCAACTTATGTCCAATTTGATAAAGCAGCTTTATTGCACAACTTAAATCAAGTTAAATATTATGCGCCTGGCAAAAAAATAATTGCTATGGTTAAAGCAAATGCCTATGGGTGTGGTTTAGGATCAGTTGTGCCTGTTTTAACTGATCATGTGTATGCATTTGGCGTTGCATGCCTTGAAGAAGCTATTGCTATACGTAAACTGGGAATAAGTAGTGAGTGCATCTTATTTCAGGGCGTTTTTAGTGCCGATGAGCTAATTAAGGTTAGTCAATATAAGTTGCAATGTGTGCTGCATCAACCTTATCAATTACAATGGTTATTAAATAACCCGCTCGCGTCTAAAATTAAAGTTTGGGTGAAAGTAAATACAGGCATGCATCGATTAGGATTTGCACCAGAGCAAGTATACGACATTATTCAAGCATTACAAAATTGCTCGTGGGTAGACTCTGAAATTGGCTTAATGACTCATCTGGCTTGTGCTGATGAGCCAGATAATCCTGCTAATCAAGCCCAATTAAATAGTTATCGTGAACTTAAACTGCCTAAAGGTCAATTTATTACAAGTATTGCTAATTCGGCAGCCATTATTGCTCTTGCAGAGGCCCAAGCAGATGTGGTTCGGCCAGGAATTATGTTATACGGTGTTTCTCCTTTCGCTAGTCAAACATCAAAAGACTTAGGATTAAAGCCAGTTTTAAGTTTTATTTCTGCAATCAGCGCGATTCATCATTACCCGGCTGGCATATCAATTGGTTATGGTGGAACATGGCAGACAACGAGGACATCAATTATTGGTATTGTTGCTGCAGGTTATGGCGATGGGTTTCCCCGCCACATTAGTCCCAATACTTTTGTTTGGATTAATGGTTTTTTTGCCCCAATTGTAGGACGCGTATCGATGGATATGTTAGCAATTGATCTAACTGATTGTTTTAACATTAAAATTGGTGATTTAGTAGAACTATGGGGTAAACATGTATTAGTAGAAGCGATTGCAAAATCTGCTAATACAATTCCTTATGAATTGCTTTGCCAATTATCACCACGAGTGCATCAGAATAAAATTAAAGGAATTGTGGATAATATCTAACCTTGATGTTAGAATACCAACCGATTTCAAACGTTATACAGGTGAAATTGCATGAAAAAAATACTATTAGCAACACTTGCTACATCCGTTTTGTTATCAGGCTGTGCTCCAATAAATAATGAAGGAGTTGGCTCGTTGACAGGTGGAGTCGTTGGCGGCCTCGTTGGTAGTCAATTTGGTGGCGGTTCAGGCAAAGTAGCTGCAGCGGCTGGTGGCGCATTACTTGGTGCTTATCTTGGCGGGAATATTGGCCGCACTATGGATAGACTCGATCGCTTAGAGATGCAAAGGGCTCTAGAAACTGCGCCAACTGGTAGACCTGTAACTTGGAGAAATCCAGATAACGGTAATAGATATACTGTTAAAACAACACGTACCTATTACGCTAATAATCAACAACCATGTCGTGAATATACTACACGCGCTATCATTGGTGGAAAGAGTCAAGAAATTTATGGTAAAGCTTGTCGTCAAGCTGATGGTTCTTGGCGTGTAATTCAATAATTTTAAATTTTAGGAATACTAATTATTTTTATAGTTAGTATTCCTTTTTTAAATTCTCTATCCAAAATGTCATAACTCATATTCATCAACTATACTGATATTAAATTGGGCTTGTTATGAGGATATTATGGCTAATCTAATTTATTCCATTTTACCAAAACCACGTCGTCCAATTGTGTATATTGAGCCAGCTTTTACTGTTATGGATTGTGTTAACTTAATGGTCACTAAAGATATTGGTGCCTTAGTTGTGCACGATGGCACTGAACTTCTTGGTTTAGTCAGTGAGCGAGATATTGTACGTGATTGTCTACATCGAGGTTTGGATCCGCGGCAAGCTACCGCCGCTGATATTGTGTATAAAAATGTAAGTGTTTTAGATGTTAATGACACAATTGAGAAAGCTATGGAAGTTATTACAGTAACTAAACGCCGCCATATTTTGATTAATGAAGATAATAAATTAGTGGCTATCATTTCTATTGGGGATGTTTTATTTTCATTAATTGAAGATAAATCACGTTTAATAGAGCATCTAGAAGCTTACATTCATTCATAACCTAGCTATCGCCTTGTATAAAAGGCGATAGAAATAATGACCAATCCCATACCAAAAAATTGTGATCTAGTAAGTTGTTCATCTAATAAAGCCCAGGCAAAAATAACTGTGCCAATAGGCATAACAGCGGTAGATAGAGAAGCCATAACCCCCTCAACACGCTGAGAGCCAAAATACCAAAGGATATAAAATAAACTAGTACTAAGTCCCAGGCAGATTAATACTTCCCAACTGGCTGATGTAATATTAAACAAGCTACCAAACTGAAAAAGCGAAAAGGGTAACAGTACTAGGGCATTAATACCGTTCATAATTGCTGAAAGTAAGAAAACAGGCAAGCGATAATGATGCATTTTGCATAGCACATAATAAGCAGCTTCAGGAAGTAGGGCGATAAAAATAATAAAATCACCTAAAAATGAGTGATCACTACTGAGTTTGCTAAATTTCTCCCAAGCAATAACAAAAAGGCCTAAGGTGGCAAATAAAATACATAGGCTAGTTTTAGCAGACAATTTTTCTTTTAGAACAACCCATGACATCATAGCAATAATTGCTGGTAGCGTACTGGTAATAATTCCAGCTATATTGGCATCGGTTGTATGTAAGCCTAGCAACATAAAGAGATTAAATAAAACCCCAGCAGATAAAGCTTGAGCCCAAATAAAATGCCAATCTTTAGTGCTCAAATTTGAAAGGTGAGCAGATATTCGTTGTTTCCTTGCTGGCGTTAGCCAATGAAGAGGTAATAAAATAATACTTGCTAATGCAAAACGAATATTGATTAATACTAGAGTAGGGATAGCATCTACCAGTTTTTTTGACAGAACGATATTCATACCTACCATGGTTTGAGCACAAATGAGTAAAAGGATACCTATCAGGTAATAGCTGCTGTTGTTTTTCATGAAGATTGCATTAGTAGCAAGATGATACAAATTGCGAATTATTTCAGCCTTTTTTAAGTTATGCAATATTTATCTGTATGTTTAAAATAAAAACATTTAAATGAAGGTAAATTATTGAGTTAAAACCATTAAAATAATGAGATGTAATTAATTTTAAATTTAAATCTCGCTAAGGCAAAAATATTATTATAATTTTAGGTAAAGCACCTAAGGGCTATAGAGAATGTATAAAAAGTTAATTTTGAGCTGCTTACTTTATTTTTTTATGTTATTAAGCTGGGCTAATAACGTACCAAACCAATGGTTTACAATAAATGGTAAAGAAGTTACTCTGCAAGTTAACTTATTTACAATATCAACTTGTCCCTACTGTCAGCATGCGCAAGCATTTCTCAATGATTTTGCCAAACAAAATTCCTGGGTTAAAATTAATCATTACGTAATTAATAAAGATAAACAATCTCTAATTATATTTAATAATTTTCTGCAAGAGCAAAATATCGATGACTTTTCAGTTCCTGCTATTTTCTTTTGTAATAGCCGCTGGGTTGGCTTTAAAAATGTTGAACAATCAGGGGCTCAACTTGCTGCAGGTTTAAACTATTGTTATGAACAAATTACCAAGCACGGTAAATTATCTGAATCAACCATACAAACATTAAAACAGATGTCTTTAGCAAATTGGTATGAGGAGAGTATTAAAACAACAAATTCAACGCCGTTCTTTATATTTATAATGGCAGCAATGGATGCATTAAACCCTTCTGCAACTTTTTTAATTCTTACTTTAGTTGGGTTTTTAATTTTACTTCCTAAAAAGAGTTTAATACTGCCAATCTTATTTGGTTTTCTATTAGGGGCTGGGCTTGCACATTATTTTCAAATAGCATACTTATCGCTTTTTCAGCATTTTATGGAACTGTTCCGAATACCAGCTATTTTAATTGGATTAGGGTTAATAACCTTTACTTTAATCTTCTTTAAAAAAACCATTGTTAATTTGCCTGTAGGCATTACAGCCATGACTGCATTATTAACAGCCTTCGCTATCCAAAGCTATATACAGCTTAATAGCCTACCTAATTTCGCCTTAATTGTTAAACAATGGTTAATTAGCCAGCAATTGAGTATAGGAAATCAAATTATTTACCAGTTAATTTATATTCTTATTTATTTAATATCATTAGCATTAATATCCTTACTTATAACTCTCTTATTTAAGCACACACGTTGGCAGAAGTACTTAATGGCATTAAAGCGCCTAGAAAAATCTCTTCTCATAATAGTTGGAGCTCTATTGGTTATTTATCCTTACAGTTTAAATCATCTATTTTTCATTTTTATTGCTTTGGCGTTAAGTGTCTTAATAACGTGGTTATTTCCTAAGTTAAGCTTTATGAGGGAAATTTTTTAAAATTTTATCTATAGTAATTAAGATAAATCATTAAAATGCGAACTAAGGAATGCTTTATGGAAGATGATTTAGGCCATAATTACTTTCCGATAGCGGTAGAAGTAGAGGGGGGACAAACCTATCGTTGGTGTGGTTGTGGTGCAAGTCAAACTCAGCCTTTATGCGATCGGACAGACTGTGACTTGGCTGTTGAATATTATGCTCCTTTTACCGATGTAGTTTACTTTTGTGGATGTAAACAAACAAAAGATCCGCCCTTTTGTGATGGATCACATGCTAAATTATTATTAAGATTACTTGATGAACGTAAAAAGCAAGATAAACAAACTCCTACTTGATCTTATGAGTACGATTTGGGATTATCAGTGCACTTGTATTGATAGGTATTAGCATGAGTAAGTTAATCGATATTCCTGTTGTAGTTGAAAGTGGCCATAAATATAAAACCAAACAGGGTATAACGGCTATTAAAGATGGTATTAAGTCGAGTGCTACAAATGTAGAGAGATTACCTAAACCAAAATGGTTAAGGATAGTTAATCAAACAACACCTGCCTACAGTAAAGTAAAAGAACAAGTTATTAAACATCGTCTGGCAACAGTTTGTGAAGAAGCTAAATGCCCAAATATTGGAGAGTGTTGGTCACATGGTACAGCAACAATCATGCTGATGGGCGCTATTTGTACCCGAGCATGTCGTTTCTGCTCTGTTGATACAGGTAATCCGCATGGTTGGTTAGATAAAGATGAGCCTAATAACACAGCCAATACTGTTTATTTAATGAATTTAGATTATGTTGTTTTAACCTCAGTTAATCGTGATGATTTAGTTGATGGCGGGGCTAAACATTATGCAGATACAATTCGAGCAATTAAAGCGCGTTGTCCATCTACAAAAGTAGAAGCGCTTACGCCAGATTTTCAGGGCGTTGAAAAAGATATTATCACGTTGCTTGATAGTGGTGTTGACGTTTTTGCTCAAAACGTTGAAACGGTGGAACGCTTAACTCATCCAGTTCGAGATAACCGAGCCGGTTATTGGCGAACCCTAAATGTATTAAAATTTGCTAAGCAATATCGGCCAGATGTATTAACCAAAACAAGTTTAATGCTTGGTTTAGGTGAAACAGATGAAGAGATCATTAAAACCATGGACGATCTTCGCACCCAAAATATTGATATACTCACTCTTGGGCAGTATTTACAGCCTACCAAAAATCACCTACCCGTTGCACGTTACGTAACACCAGAAAAATTCCTTGAATTTCGTGAAATTGGCTTGGCGAAAGGCTTTTATGAAGTTGCTTCAGGACCCCTCGTTCGCTCTAGTTATCGTGCTGATAAAGTATTTAAGAGAAACAATCTAGATCTCTAATACTGAAGGCAATTTAATGCCCGTATTTAGTTTATCTAAAAGCTTAGAAGCTGTTAATAAATAGCAATATTTGTTCGCTTAAGTTTTCTTTGCATAATTTGTGCACCGAAACTCATGAATGTTCCCGAAATTAGTGCAAACAACCTAACCAAAGGTAATAATGAATATAAGTTGGTAATGCTTCAACTACAGATGAAGCTTTTTCGGGAATTAGTAGCGGGGATCAGTGCATAAGCTTATAATAAAGAGCTTATCACCAAAGCTTGTTAGGCTATCTATAACCACTTAACTAACGAATAATAAGCTAAGGCTAACATAATACCACCTAGCAAGATGGCTCGCCTAAAATCATTACTTCTTTGCCAGAATAATGTCAATAATATGCGTATCGTGATACGGAAAAGTAAATATTCTATTAAATAAACGTTTTAAACGCTCAAGCAGAAAATTTTTGGGTAGCATTCTTACCGAAATACTATTTAAAAACCAAGTGCCTTCAACACCGAAACGAGCTAATTCCTCAACATTATTTAATTTAATTGGTATATGTAGACGTTTGTGTTCAACAACTTGAAATTGATATTGATTAAATACTTGTAATAACTCGTCTAAACCAGCAGAAACAGTAGTATTTTTGACCATTGCTTTATAATAATGACCAACCACAGTACTTACTAATGAATCCTCGGCAATAAAATTAGCTAACTGTTGCTGAGCAACTGGAAATGATTCATAGGTTGTCGTAATCAAAGAAAAATAGCTATTTTCATGGGTTAATAAATCTGCCTGGCTAAATAAAGTGTGAATAGGAATATAAGCATTTATAAAATGCGCAAGGACTAAGTCTTGACTGTGGTGGGGCAAATAGCGACTTGCTTCTGTTGCACTCGCTTCAATTGTCGTTAAGGGTAATGTTTTTCTTGCTAAAGCTAATCTTTTACTGGAAATATCAATGCCTGTGAAGTCAGCATTGGGCATATAAGGTTTTAACTTTGCTAAAAAGGCACCATTACCAACGCCAAAATCAAGCACTTTATAACCTGCTTGATTGCCTAAATGCGCTTTTTTAATTTGTTTAATCGCCTCCTGATGACTATGGCTGATCGATTTAAACATGTCAGCAGTAGCATAGTTATCAGTAATATTATTGTATTGAGCCTTAAAAGGCATTCGTAATCCACCTTCTAAACATCAAGCTAGTATATCTCGAATTTACTTAAATTGGCGATACTAGTTTTTAAAACCTTCCCTTCAATATCATAGCCATAAATTAAAGCTACTAAAAAGTTTTCTAGTGCCGAGTGTTTAAGTAAAATGAATTTAAACCGCTGTGAAAGAGAAAATATATTGTTTATTTCCTTAATTATATTACTATTTAGGGTTTTTATTCTAATAAGCTTAAAATATGGAAATAGCTCAATTTACTCGGCCTAAATATCTCGCTAAAGAAACAATAATGTTTCTATTAACTGCATTGGTGTTTGCAATACCAATTAGCTCGAGTGGAAAAAGTATTTTTGTAGGCCTTGCTATTACTGCAATTCTTGCCTCAACAGCTTTACGTGCTGAGATCAAAAATCTCTTAGCACAAACTTGGTGTAGAGCTTTATTACTTTTTGTTTTCATAGTTTTACTTGCTTGCCTTTGGAGCCCTGCAAGTATCAAAATAAAATTATTTGTTATCGAAAAATATAGTAAGTTACTCTATCTTCCTATTTTCTTAGTCGGCTTTCAAAATGAAAGAGCTCGCAATATTGGTTTGCATGCTTTTTTACTAGCTATGCTTCTTACAGCTTTTTTATCTATTGGAAGAGAGTTAAATATTTTAACTGCAACAAATCTTGTTGCAGATCATGTTTTTCGCAATCATATTATGACTAGCATGATGATGGCTTTCGCTACTTATTTAGCTGGTTATTTATTTTTTAAACGACAAGGGCGCATACGGCTTGCTTATGGCAGCCTGATCGCTATTTATAGCTATCAAATATTGTTTATTAATGCTGGGCGGTTAGGATATGTGCTGTATGTTGTTTTAATGTCTCTTTTGGCTATCCAGATGTTAAATAAGCGACAAGCAGTAGTTGGTATTCTCTTCATCTTGTTGTTATTTAGTTTTGCTTATAAATTAAGTCCTACTATGCAATTAGGATTAACAGCTCTAAGTAATGATTTTAAATATTTTCAAAAATCTAAAGATACGTCCATTGGTTTTCGTTTACAGTTTCACAATTATGCTAAAGAACTTTTTAAAAGGAAGCCTCTAGTAGGTAATGGAACAGGAGGTTTTATCCATTATTTTAGCCAAGAAGATCCTATTCCTGCTTGGGGACATAAATTATTAGAACCTCATAGTCAATACTGGTTAACTGCGGCTGAGTTTGGCTTATTAGGATTATTAAGCTTTGCAATTTTATTTTTAAGTTTATTTAAAAAATCCCTAGAATTAAAGGAATGGCGGTTTCCAGCAATTGCTCTTTTAATTTTAATATCAATAGGTAATTTATCTGATTCTCTATTATTTTATTCAGGTTCAGGTTATTTCTTTATTGTGTTAATGGCTCTATTTTTAAGTGAAAACAGGCGCAAAACGTTGGCTGAACGATAAGAAGTCTTCCTCTTCTTTATATCGAACTCACGTTAGCTTAAAAAATTTTTAGATGATCTTCCTTGCCTATTACTGTTATTTAATTGGACGATGTCGTCATAGTTAATTTTGTTGATTTGCTATTATATTGCCTTTTTGCGCTTTCTACTCCTGGTTGATCAAAAGGGTTAATATCCCAAATAACACTTTGCGTATATATTTTGTGTTCATAAAGAGCGATCAATTGACCAATATTAAATGGTGAGAATGAAGTTAAGCTAATATGATTTAAGGGCATATTGCCAGGAATATCATTATTAAGATGATGTTTATCTCGTATTCCGTGAGTTAAAACTTTTATTTTTGCCTGACAAAAGTAATTAATCATTTCGTCTTGAGAGGATTTAAGACTTAGAAAGTCAGCTGTAACCCGATGTGTTCCTTGGCAGAGTAATTGAAAATAGCTATGTTGAGCCTGATTTCCAAGTCCGCCCCAGACAATGGGTCCTGTAGCATAATTAACGCGTTTTCCATCATTATCAATTGATTTGCCGTTACTTTCCATGTCTAACTGTTGAACATAAGGTATAAAATATTCCAGTTGTCTAGCATAAGCTAGTATAAGGTGGGTGTTAATATTTAGAAAATTATTATTCCATATGCCAATTAGGCCAAGTAAAACGGGTAAGTTATTGGGAAATGCTTCATTATAAAAATGTTTATCAAGCGTGTGAGCGCCAGCTAACAATTCTATGAAGCACTCATAGCCTACTGCAATAACAGTAATAAAATTAATTGCTGAACAAATAGAAAAGCGACCACCTACCCAGTCCCAAAGACGTAAGATTTTTTTAAATCCCATGGCTTTGGCATTCGTCGAATTTGCAGTAACGGCTATAAAATGTCGCTCGTCAAAATCTTTATATCCGCCCCAAGATTTAATTTTAGTTAAAGTATGTAGTGTCTCTGGTGTTTTAAATGATTTAGATGAAATAATAAAGAGTGTGGTTTCTGGATTTAGCTTTTCTAAAACTCGCTTGGTACTATGAGGATCAACATCCGGAATGAAATGATACTTTAATTTTTTTAGTGTCCAATCTTTTAATGCATGAATACAAAAACGAGGCCCCAAATCAGAACCACCAATACCAACGTTAACAATATCTGTAACTGCTTTATGTGTATAGCCTAGCCACTGATCTTTGCGGATTTGGTCTGATAAGACACGCATTTCTTCACGAGTTTCAATAATATCAAGCATAACATTATAACCATCAACCAAAATTGGCTGATCGTTTGGCTGTCTAAGGGCAGTATGTAAGGCTGGCCTTTTTTCACTTTGATTAACTATTTCACCATTAAATAATGATTTGATCTTGTCTGAAAGTTTTTTTTCATTTGCAAGATTAAATAGTAATTCAAGGGTTGTATCATCGACCTTTTGGTGTGTAAAATCTATAGTAAGCTCAGGTATAGTGATGTATAAGTTTCTATCTCGTACAGAACTTCTCTGTAAGTCACTAAAACTTCTAGCGCTGGTTTTCTGTGCATGTTCTTTCAATGCACACCAAGTTTTTAGTTCAGTTAAATGTTTCATGCTAAGTTAATTCCTTTTATTACAGGTGTAATAATTAATTTGGCCGTAGTTAGAGAATTTACATAGGCTGTTACTTTAAATGAAAACGTATAATTTATCTATTTTCGGTTAAATAAAAATCATAATTTCTTAATATTTCGTTAAGAAAAATTGTGTAGAATTACAATCAAACAATTAAAAATGATTGTTTGTTGTTCAAACTGCAGTTATATTGAGCGCCATGGATGTATCTATGGAAAAGTTGATAGCTGCAATTAAGGGAGATTAGTCATGTTGATTTTGACTCGGCGTATTGGTGAAACGTTAATTATTGGTGATGATGTCAACATCACTGTATTAGGAGTAAAAGGAAATCAGGTGCGTTTAGGTATTAATGCCCCCAAAGATGTTTCCGTTCATCGTGAAGAAATTTATTTGCGCATTCAGCAAGAAAAAGAATCCACAGATAACGAAGAATCTGTCTAACCCGATTTTCCTCGCAGTCATCCAGTCCCCGAGTAAAATAGATTAACTTGGGGCAAATTTATTTGTTAAGCTTGTATCACCAGAGGAAAGGTAATGGCACTGTCCTTTATCATCAATTAAGCATAATTGTCCTAAATCATTTACACCACACACATAGCCGCTTAAAGATGAGTGAGGCTGAAAAACTGTAATATACTGGCCATCTAAATAGTCAACTTGCTGCCATTGGTCATGAAAGGATTTAAATCCTTGATCTAGAAATTGTTTTAAAGATGAGTCTAGGGTTTTAACTAAGGATGCAATTAATTGATTACGATCAAAATAAATACCCGTCATATCATATAAAGAGCACCAAGGTGTCTCAGGTAAAATTTTATTTTTAGTATTAACATTAATACCAATTCCAATAATAATCTCTATACAGCTATTAGCCTCAGCTATCACTTCAATTAAAACGCCAGCTAATTTTTTATCCTGCCACAATAAATCATTCGGCCATTTTAAATAAATATCTTGTTGAATGTTATTAGATTTTAAGCTTGTTAGAATAGCCAAGCTTATGATTAAACTTAAGCCTGAAAGTTTAGATATACAGCAATTTAATTGCCAGCGTCCAGAAAAATAAATATTTTCTCCAAAAGGAGAATCCCATTTACGTCCAAAGCGCCCACGGCCTTGTGTTTGAGCTTCTGCGCAACAAACAGTCGTAATTAAGTTGTTGGGTAAGTCTTTTAAGTAGCGATTGGTTGAATCAATCTCGGCAAACAAATGTAAGTCTAATTCTTTTTTATAATCTAATTCCTTAAGATAATGACGTATTGCTGTTTCATTTAAAGCAATAAAAGGATGTGTTAATCGATAACCTTGTCTTGCATTACGTTTAATGTCTAAGCCATAGTCTATTAATTGGCTAATCTGTTTCCAGATAGCAGTACGAGATACGCCAACCTTTTTTGCTATGACGTTACCGCTTTTACACTCACCGTCAGCAAGAAAATGAAGTAATTGATGTTGAATGGGACTAAGTCGTTTCATGAAATGATTTGATTTATAAAACCTTGCTTATTTTATCATTACTTTTGTCTACAACAAATTGACTTAATAATCAAATAACTCAATTATAAGGCTACTACATTGCTTTTTAATAAATTTTTAAACTAAAAAGCTTGGTTATGGATTAAGGTTGTTTTGCGAAGTAATGAAATTTTGGGATCATGACATAGCGCTGCACAACAGGCTGTGGCAGGCATAAACGACACTAGAGTAAGAAAGCGTTGATGGAGGGGATCAAATATCATTTTCTGGCTACATGGTATGGCATTTACTGAAACTTGTTCAGTAGGGTAACTAAGTCCCATGCCACAAGCTTTAATAAGGGCTTCTTTTTGAGACCAGATATTAAAAAAAGCTAGAGGCTGAAGATAGCTGGGTAAGGTGGCTAATTCTTCTTGTTCTTTAAGCGAGAATAAATTTTTAGCAATGCCCTTATATGGTCTTGCCGAAAAGAATTCTAAGTCGATGCCTAAAGGAAATTGCTGGCCGACAGCTAAAAGCGCTAAGTCCTGAGAATGACTTATATTAAATTCTAGTTGCTGATTATTAACTACAGAAGGCTTGCCGTATTTATTGTATGAAAATTTTACCCTTTCTGGGGGTATTTGCAGGTAGCGACTTAGAATCAGACGTAACATAGCACGGGCTATTGAAAATTGTCGCTTATGGTGAGGAAAATAAAATCGATTTGCTCTAGCTAATTCTTCCTTATTTAAAATAGTATCCATACTATCAGCTACTTGGGTCAGAGAAAATTGCCAAATATCAATACGATTAGGAGCTAGCTCGTAATCATAAATGGACATGACTTCAAATAACGAAGAGTTCATTGTGTCAAAGGTAGCATCAAGAGACAGTTAAAGGTATCATAGCGTACGAGAAGTAATTCGCCAACGAGTAATGTATGAGCCTACAATTTTTAGATTTTGAGCAACCTATTGAAGAGTTAAATCAAAAAATTCAAGCATTGCGCATGGTTGGAAATGATAATGAAGTCAATTTAAGTGAGGAAATTGCCCGACTTGAAGCGAAGTGCGAAGAATTAACTGCTTCTATTTTTGCAAACCTTGAGCCATGGCAAATTGCCCAAATGGCAAGACATCCTCTTCGCCCGCAAACGACAGACTATATTGAAAATATTTTTACCGATTTTCAAGAGTTACATGGCGATAGGCATTATTCATCTGCACCTGCTATTATTGGTGGGCTTGCTCGTTTAAATGGCGAGCCAGTTTTAGTATTAGGTCATCAAAAAGGAAAGCGAACTAAAGAAAAAGTTTATCGTAATTTTGGTATGGCAAGGCCTGAAGAGTATCGTAAGGCTTTACGCTTATTTAAAATGGCCGAAAAATTTCAATTACCCATTTTTACTTTTATTGATACTGCCGGTGCTTACCCTGGTATTGGTGCTGAAGAACGCAATCAGTCAGAAGCAATAGCTCGAAACTTGCTAGAGATGGCTAAGTTAAGAACGCCTATTATTTGTACGATAACAGGCGAAGCGGGCTCTGGTGGTGCTTTAGCAGTTGGCGTCGGGGATCGTGTTATGATGTTGCAATTTGGCATTTATTCGGTCATTTCTCCGGAAGGTTGTGCCTCCATTTTATGGAAAGATGCAGGTAAAGCGAGTGAAGCAGCTAAGGCTATGGGTATTACCGCTGATAAGATTTTTGAGCATGGTTTAGTTGATAAAGTTATTAAAGAGCCTTTAGGAGGTGCGCATCGTAACATTGAAGCGATGGCAGCACGTTTAAAAAGCTTATTTTTAGAAGAGTTGCAGGCGCTTAAAGAATTACCAATGAATGAACTACTCGATCAGCGCTACAAAAAATTTATGGCTATGGGAGCTTCTAATTGACGCGCTTTTAACTGCTAATTGGGTTAATCAACTTAAGTATTGTAATGCTTTATATGTAGGTTTTAGTGGTGGCCTTGATTCTACAGTATTGTTACATGTCTTAAGTAATAAGCCTTTGCTCGCTAATAAAGTAACAGCAATTTATATTAATCATGGCTTAAGTCCCAATGCAGAGCATTGGCAAGCACACTGTGAGACGGTTTGTCGGCGTTTTAAAGCAGCGTTTTTAGCTTACAAAGTAACTTTTAATCAGAATGCTAATGTTGAAGGAAGGGCTAGACAAGCAAGATATGATTTTTTTCATTCAATCGTTAAGGAAAATGATGCACTAGTCCTTGGGCATCATCAAGATGATCAGGCTGAGACTGTATTATTACAATTGTTTCGGGGCGCAGGGATTGAAGGTCTATCTGCAATGATTGATTGGCGACCTTTTGGCCAAGGCTATGTAGCGCGGCCTTTACTAGCTTATTCTCGTAGTTTGTTAAAATCTTATGCTTTGCATCATGGTTTGCATTGGATTGAGGATGAAAGCAATCTTGATTGCTCTTATGCAAGGAATTTTTTAAGACAGGAAGTTATCCCACTGATTCAAACACGTTGGCCAACGATTAATGTTAATTTGGCACGTACAGCACTTCATTGCCAGCAAGCCCAGAATAATCTTGATGATTTAGCTTATCTTGATTGCCCAAGTTTAAATAAAGCAAGTAATAAACTTTTGCTTGCCCCTTTGCAAGGCCTCAATAAAGCTAGAAAGCAAAATGTTTTAAGAGTATGGCTTAAGAGAAATACTTTTCATCTTCCTGAGACTAAACTTTTTAATAGATTATTGCCTGAAGTAATTGAAGCCAGAAAAGACAGTATACCTGAACTTACTTGGGGAAATTTTTGTGTTTATCGCTATAAAGACACACTCCATTTAATAGAAAAAAAGAAGCGAGAAAATATAAGTTCTATTGAATGGGTTAATTTTCCTAACGATTTAAAATTACCTGGTTCTCTAGGTACTCTGCAAGCCAATTTAGCACAAGAAGGCGTAATGGTCCCTAAAGGGGCTCGTATTACTATTCGTTTTCGCCAAGGAGGCGAGCGTTTTAATTGGCGTCAGCAGACAAAAACTTTAAAGAAGTTATGGCAAGAGTGGCACGTTCCACCGT
The DNA here is from genome assembly GCF_052527395.1 of Legionella pelazae. NCBI lineage: Bacteria > Pseudomonadati > Pseudomonadota > Gammaproteobacteria > Legionellales > Legionellaceae > Legionella > Legionella pelazae. The sequence goes on along the minus strand of NZ_JBNVZS010000009.1, from coordinate 5,374 downwards.
GGCTGCGCGATCAAATTCCATTAATTTATATAAATCAACAATTAGCAGTTGTAGTTGGCTATGCCATAAGTGATGATTTTTATCAATCATCAGGAAATAACTGTTATCAATTTCACTTAGATTGTTAACTAATAGTTAACATGCATTAACGATTAACTGAGTTTATCTTAAAAATAGTTTTATCTATAGTATACCTAAGTCGCTATAGGAAGATTGTTATGGTATCCCGCTTTAAATTAGCTTTGCTGCTAACCTATTTATCTCTACCTTCTATTGCAGCAGTTATTATTACTCCAGCTCTACCAATTATTCAGGCAGAGTTTAAATTAAATCCAAGTGAAGTGGAGTGGTTAATTAGTTTGTTTTTAATAGGCTATGTTATAGGCCAATTAATTTATGGCCCAATAGCAAATCGATTTGGGCGCCTTTTTGCTCTACGGACAGGTTTGTTAGTTTATTTAGCTGGTATTTTATTTTGCCTCTTTGCTGCTTACAGTGTTAATTATCAATTATTTGAACTAGGGCGTTTATTAAGTGCACTAGGCGCGGCTAGTGGGTTATCTTGTACTTATATATTGATTAATGAATTGCTACCGATTAAGCAACAAAAAATAGCCATGGCTTATGCAATTATCTCCTTTACAATAGGTATCGGTATAGCAGTTAGTTTAGGTGGAATGATTACAGAATATTGGCTATGGTCAGGCTGTTTTATACTTTTATTAATGCAAAATATTGTGATGTTCATTGGAACTTTTTTGTTTACCGAAACACTAACACAAAAGCAGTCTATTAATATTAAAACTATTTTTTATAATTATAAGGAAGCTTTAAAAAGTGAAACACTTATTGTTTTTGCATTAGCTGTTGGATTTTGCTCCATTGTTGGTTATTGTTTTGCTGCTGTAGCTCCTCAGATTGCTAATGATTATTTGTATTTATCGCCTGCTCAATATGGGAGTTGGAATTTCCTTAATATGCTTGGCATGCTTTTGGGTGGCGTATGGTCAAGAAAGCTTCTTACAGCATATAAGCCCATTCAAGTCGTTTTAATAGGGCTAGGTATGAGTGTACTGGGTATTATAAGTTTATTTCTCATGTGGGAAATGAAGTCTAATTCAGCTTTATGGTTTTTCTTAAGCACGACCCATTTATATCTTTTTAGTAGCGTAGTTTTAGCTGGCGCCTCTTTTATTGCTTCTAATGCCTTAGCAGACAAAGCGAGTGGCGCTGCCATGATGAGCTTTATTAACATGGGTAGTGCTACAATAGCCGTGATGATTATCAGCAGACTTACTACTAATTTATTATTAGCTTTTGTAGAGTTATTAATTGGCGAATGGATATTTGTAACTAGTTTAGTGTTAGTTTATCAATACAAAAAAGGTTCTTTACTAGTTAGAGACTAACCCAATGAGTGCACAGGGAGAATGTGCACTTGACTCTGAGTAAGGAATTAACATTCAGGAAGGTTCACTGCTAAGCCTCCCATAGAGGTTTCTTTATAGATAGTTTGCATATCAAGACCGGTTTGTTTCATGGTTTTGATTACTTTATCTAGAGAAATATAGTGACGTCCGTCACCTATTAATGCCATACGGGCAGCATTGACTGCTTTAACTGCACCCATAGCGTTGCGCTCAATACAAGGAATTTGTACTAGTCCTAAAACAGGATCACAAGTCATACCTAAGTGATGTTCCATAGCAATTTCAGCAGCGTTTTCAATTTGCTCGATTGTACCGCTAAGGACTGCTGCAAGCCCTGCAGCAGCCATTGACGAGGCAACGCCAACTTCACCTTGGCAACCTACTTCAGCGCCAGAAATAGATGCTCCCTTCTTATAAAGAATACCAATGGCCGCTGCTGTTAAGAAGTAACTATAGATATCTTGTTCACTTAACTTATGATGAGCCTCTTGACAATATTTTAAAACAGCAGGAATGATTCCCGCTGCGCCATTCGTAGGGGCTGTGACTATACGACCGCCAGCGGCGTTTTCTTCGTTAACCGCCATGGCATATAAATTTAGGCGATTCATAATATCGGCATGTTCAAAACTACTTTTGATTCCTTGATGATTTGTTAATTTTTTATAAAGTTCAGGAGCACGCCTTTTTAGCAGTAAGCCGCCAGGCAAAATACCATCATGATGACAGCCATTTTCTATACAATCATTCATTACTTTGGCAATGTTTAAAATACCCTGCTTAATTGTTGCTGTGTCCCGCCAAGTTTGTTCATTTATCATCATCAATTCTGCAATGGTCAAATTGTTCTCTCGGCAATGGCGCAGCAATTCATCAGCTGTAGAAAAAGAGTAGGGTAAATTGTTTTTTACTAAAGAAACATGCTCCATTTCTTCTTCAGTAGTGATAAAACCCCCACCTATTGAATAATAGACCTGACTTAAAAGAATATTATCTTTATCATCATAAACAGTAAAACGCATACCATTGCTATGCTTTGGCAGCAGTTCCTTTTGCAGAAACAAGAAATCAAGCGTGTCATTAAAGGGAATTTCATGACTGCCATTTAATCTTATTTTTTGAGCACTAATAATTTCACGCATCCTTGGAACCATGCTTTCGGGATCTACAGTGTCAGGTAGTTCTCCCTCAAGACCATTAAGAATAGCTTTATCAGTACCATGCCCCTTGCCTGTTAAGGCTAATGAACCATATAATTCGATTTTAATTCGCCTAACTTTTAATAAACTCTGCTGTAAATCAACTTGTTTAATAAAAGTGTTAGCAGCAAGCATAGGGCCAACTGTGTGTGAGCTGGAAGGCCCTATACCGATAGAAAATAAATCAAAGAGACTGATACTCATGGTTTTTTAAGTAGAGGAATAAAATAATAAGTGTAGAAGGAAAGCGTGTTATAAACAATATAAGTATACGCTAAAAAGAGTAAAAAAAGTTTAATTTAGTTAAATTTTGATTGCAAAAAAGTTAAAAAAATATCATACAAGTCAAATAAAGTTACTTTTTGGTTTTTTATTTACAGTATTTTTAAATTAAATAATTGTAATTCTTCTATAACTGGTAATTTAAATTAAATTTAGGCAAAATAACCAGGCACTTTTCACGATTTTAAATCTTACGAAGTTAACAAGGGGAATTGTTTATGAAGATGAAATTAGTCGCTGCCGCGATAAGCTTAGTAGTCTCAACTGCATTTGCTGCAACAGACTCTACTAATGCTACTAATAGTACTAATTCTGGTGCTAATAGTACTAATACTAGTGCCACAACAACATCTAACACTAGTACAACTCTAAGCAGTGACATGGATAAACTATCTTATAGTATAGGTGCTGATTTAGGACGGAATTTTAAAAAGCAAGGCATTGATATTAGTCCAGCCGCTATGGCTAAGGGTTTACAAGATGGCATGAGTGGCGGCCAACTGCAATTAACTGATGAGCAAATGAAAGATGTTTTAAACAAATTTCAGAAAGATCTAATGACAAAAAGAAACGCAGAATTTACTAAAAAGGCTGATGAGAATAAAGCAAAAGGTGAAGCGTTTTTAAATCAAAATAAAACAAAAGAGGGCGTGGTAACCTTGCCTAGCGGTTTACAATATAAAGTACTTGAAACCGGTAAAGGTGCAAAACCAGGTAAAGACGATACAGTCACAGTTGAATACACAGGTAAACTCATTGATGGTCAAGTATTTGATAGCACAGAGAAGTCTGGCAAACCAGCTGAGTTTAAAGTATCTCAAGTTATTCCTGGCTGGACTGAAGTGTTGCAATTAATGCCTGCTGGTTCAACGTGGGAAGTTTATCTTCCACCTTCTCTAGCCTATGGCCCAAGAGGTATTGGTGGCGCTATTGGACCCAATGAAACTTTAATTTTCAAAATTCATTTAATTTCTGTCAAAAAATCTTCTGATACAGATGCTTAATACAATAAAAACACTTATAGCTTTGGCTATAAGTGTTTTTTAATTTACTTACTTTAATCAAAATTAATTAGGATGAATAAACGAATAGTTACTGTATTTTTATTAGGTTTTTCATCCGGTCTCCCTCTGGCTTTACTCACAAGTACATTACAAGCCTGGTTTGCTGATAGTGGCATGTCTGTATTAGCAACTGGCATGTTAAGTTTAATCGGGCTTCCCTACTTATATAAAGTGTTATGGGGGCCGTTTCTTGATCGCTATACGCCTCTGCCATTAGGTAAGCGGCGAGGTTGGATCTTAATAACTCAAATTGGTTTATGCATCGGGTTTAATTTAATGGCCTTATTTAAGCCAGTAGATTCATCTTACACGTTAGCTTTTTTAGCCTTAATCTTAGCTGTTCTTTCAGCAACCCAAGATACAGCTATTGATGCACATCGGGTTGAATATCTTGCTATTAAGGAGCATGGCTTCGGCGCTTCGTTTGCCGTATTCGGCTATAGGCTAGCTTTACTTATTACTGGCGGGGGCGCTTTAATCATGGCTCCCTATTTTGGCTGGCCTATTACCTATCATTGTATGGGCTTGCTAATGGGTGTAGGAATAGTCACAACGCTGTGGAGCAAAGAGCCAGCTAATCGATTTAATAAGCTTGATAATTTACTATCATCTTGCCTTAAGCCCATTAAAGATTTAATGCATCGTCCTAATATTATTTCTCTTTTATGGTTTATTTTTTTCTATAAATTAGGAGAGGCATTTACAGCAACAACAAGTGGTATTGTAATGCCTTTTTTAATTCAGGGAGTAGGCTTCTCCCTCGATACTATTGGCTATGTCAATAAATTACTGGGTATCAGCGCTCTTTTATTCGGCGGTTTAGTAGCAGGTCTGGTACTTATGCGCTCATCTTTATTTAAGGCATTATTTTATTTTGGTCTAATTCAGGCGCTAACCAATCTTTTATTTATTGCCTTAGCAATGGTCGGTAAAAATTTTGTTTTGTTTGCTATTGCGGTAGGATTTGACAATTTTGCTGCTGGCATGGGATCAACTGCCTTAGTCGCATTATTTATGCGACTTGTTAATCAACAGTTTACTGCTACGCAGTTTGCAGCACTCATTGCTCTTTCTAGTTTACCGCGTATTTTATCAGGCCCTGTTGCTGCTCTATTACAAATGTGGTTTGGTTGGGTAGGTTTATATCAACTGTCATTTTTTCTGGCTTTAGGTTTTATTCCTTTTTTAATTAAAATTAAGGAACACACTAAAGTACAAGAGAACGAATTAGAATTAGCTGGTTTGAAGTTAGTGCATTAGCTTGGTACCGAGGGTGGGACTCGAACCCACACGGTGTCACCACCACCGGATTTTGAATCCGGCGCGTCTACCAATTCCGCCACCCCGGCACGTGCGAGGATTATAACAAAGAAATCAACTTAAACAATAGCTTATTCTA
>NZ_JBNVZS010000008.1:0-154259 GCF_052527395.1 Legionella pelazae | reverse complement strand
ATAAAAGTACAATGTTTACCCTTACAAATACTGAAATTTGGAAACTACACATACATTAAGTAGTGTCGCTAGAGAGATTCCTATCGACTAAGATATCTGTGAATCTACTCCTAGCATAAGCCTTAAAAATAAATTTTTTGAAGAGCTTCAAATTTCTTAAGCTTTCCTTAAGGTTTAGTCAGTATACTCCTAGCAACAATTAAAAGGAGTTCTCATGCGAGTGTTAGTTGTTGAGGATAGTACTTTCAATGCGTTTTGCTTAACTCGCTTACTACAGGTGGTGTATACCCAGATCAATGTTACTGTAGTTAACGATAGCGTACAGGCATTAGCTTACTTACAGAATAATGTTCCTGCTCTTATCATTTTAGATGGTGATTTAAAAGCATCTGATGGTTTAGAATGTAACGGTCCAGCTTTAGCTCATACTATTTGGTCCAGTTATAAATATATTCCTATTATTGCTTGGACCAATTCAGAAATCATGCGTCAGGCATTTGCTGATGTTTTCCGCCAGCATAATAAACCTTTTCATGATTATCATTGTTGGCAAAAAATTGTTAGCCTGGAACGTATTGCTCAATCGTTATCTTATTTAATTAAACAAGAACAAAATTTTGCTAAAGAACAGATAAACTTAGAGCATTTATATATTTAGTATTAGCAAATTATAGCGCCACTCACTAAGCTTTATACTTCGTTGCAAGCTTGCTCGGCTCAGTCATGTACTTAGTTGTACACTCCTTCGCCTCACTCACTTGCGCCTTGTCTAAAACTTAGCGGGTGACGCTATAGTTATTAGAGCACATTGAACTTAATGTGCTTCATCCCAATTTGTTCCAGTGCCAATTGAAACTTGTAGAGGTACTACTAGCTCTACAGCGTTTTCCATTAATTGATGAATTTCATTTCTTGCCCACTCTATAGCATCATGCTGAATTTCAAACACTAACTCATCATGCACTTGCATAACCATACGTACGCTTTCAGGATTAGATAATGATTCTTGCCATTTAAAGACAGCAATCATGGCTTTCTTGATAATATCTGCCGCTGTTCCTTGCATAGGTGCATTAATAGCCATACGTTCGGCAGCTCGTTGCCGTGATAGGTTACGTACATTAATATCTGGCAAATATAAACGACGGCCGAATATTGTTTCTACATACCCTTGCGTATGAGCTTGTTGTCTTGTCCTCTCCATATACTCTAAAACACCTGGATAACGCTGAAAATAACGATCCATATAAAACTGAGCATCTTGCCGATCAATTCCTAACTGCTTGGCTAAACCAAAAGTGGACATACCATAAATTAACCCAAAGTTAACTGCCTTTGCTCGGCGCCTTTGCTCAGCAGTGACGTCATCAAGATTAACTTGAAAGATTTCACTGGCTGTGGCTGTATGAATATCCCAACCGCTAGCAAATGCTTTTAAAAGGTTAGGATCAGCCGATAAATGCGCCATAATACGCAACTCAATTTGTGAGTAATCAGCTGCAAGTATGGTATATTGAGGCGGGGCTATAAAAGCGGTACGGATTAAGCGGCCTTCTTCACTTCTAATAGGAATATTTTGTAAATTGGGTTCACTCGATGAAAGACGGCCTGTTGCTGTAATGGCTTGATTGTAACAGGTATGAACACGCATCGTTTCTAGCTTAACGCGTTTAGGTAATGCATCGATATAGGTTGAGACAAGTTTACTTAAGCTACGATACTCTAAAATAATAGCTGGTAGCTTATAGTTGTATGCAAGTTCTTGCAATACAGATTCTGCTGTTGATGGCTGGCCAGTAGGAGTTTTTGCAAGAATAGGTAAATTTAATTCATCAAAAAGAATTTCCTGTAACTGCTTAGGTGAATTTAAATTAAATGTTCGCCCAGCAAGTTGAGTTGCTTCTTGCTCTAAGGTGATTAGCCGAGATTTCAGCCGTTGCCCATGTTTTTCTAAAGTAGGAATATCAATAAGCACGCCTTGCCGCTCCATCTCAGCAAGAACTTGCAATAAAGGCATCTCAATATCTTTAAATACTGTATCTAAGGGTAGCTCTAACAAGGAACTAAGTTTATTATGAAGCGTCACGATAGTCATAATTTGATTTATTGCATAGGTGGCGGCTTTAATAAGTGTAATTTGATTTAGTTGCTGTTGCTTGACTCCTTTTCCTACGACGCCTTCATAGGTAATAGTATTGCAACCTAAATATTTTAAAGACAGAGTATTCAGATCATGTTGACCCGTGCTGTTTAAAACATAGGAAGCCAGCATGATATCAAAGTTGATGCCTGCTAAATGGATATCATAATTTTTTAAAATATTGTAATCATATTTTAAATTGTGCCCAATCTTACTTACTTTTTCATTTTCAAGAATAGGCTTTAAAGTATTAAGAGTTGTATGAGGATTTAATTCTATATCTGTATCTAGATGAAGAAACGGAATATATACACTCTGATTTTCGTTTAGAGCAAGTGATAAACCCGCTATATCTGCATGAATAGAGTTTGGATCAGTGGTTTCTGTTTTTATATAAACTTGCGAAGCAGATTGCAATAATTGTAGAAAATTATTTAATTCTACTTCATTCTTAATAATATTTAAATCTGGCTGGGATGTTTCTTGGATAGGCTCGTCATACTCTTTAGCCTCAAGTAATTCTTTTAACCAAGATTTAAATTCTAATTCCTGCACGAGAGTAATTAATTTTTCCCTATCTTCCTTTTTAATTTTTAAATCAGCTAATGTTAAAGGCAGTTCTACGTCGGTCTTTATAGTGATTAATTGCTTTGATAAAGGCAGATAATCTAAACTTTTACGTAGATATTCTCCTATTTTACCTGTTATAAGATGGGAATTTGCACATAAATTATCTAAATTTTCATACTGTTCAAGCCACTTGACTGCTGTTTTAGGCCCGCATTTCGTAACGCCAGGTATATTATCAACGCTATCACCTACTAAGGTTAAATAATCAATAAATTGATTAGGCGTGACACCAAATTTTTCTTTAATAGCCGCAATGTCCATGATTTGGTTAGTCATAGTATTTATAATAGTTACATGTTCATTAACTAATTGCGCCATATCTTTATCACTTGTTGAAATGATAACAGGCTGGCCTTGCTCGGTAGCTAAACGGGATAAAGTCCCAATAACATCATCAGCTTCTACGCCTTCAATGATTAATAAGGGCAACCCCATAGCGGTTAACAATTCAATTAAAAGAGGAAATTGGTTGTATAAATCAGGCGGCATTGCGTTTCGATGCGCCTTATATTCAGGATACAGCTCTTCACGAAAAGTCTTACCTTTTGCGTCAAAAATTACAGCTGCTTGTTCACATTCATGATCTTTAATCAGTCGCCTAATCATGCTCGCTACACCGTAAATAGCGCCTGTTGGTTGCCCCTTAGAATTGGTTAAGGGAGGCAGGGCATGAAAAGCTCGAAAAAAATAGGAAGAACCATCTATTAAAAGCAAAGAACTAGACATTATTCAACAGCCTCATATTGCTCTAGGCGGGTATTTAGTTCATTTATTTTATCATTAAGTAGACGTAAATTCTTACGCATACTTGCAATACGAGTCACCCCTAATTCCTGTTCAAGGGCTTTTTCTTTAGGTCTTGCTGGATTGCCTAAATACACATTACCTGCTTTAAGATGCTTTTTAGGTGGAACACCAGCTCGCGCACCGAGTATAACACCATCGTCAATTTGAACATGATCGCTAACGCCTACATTAGCTGCAAAAATAACATGATCGCCGCTTATCGTACTGCCGGCGATGCCTGTAAAAGCACATAAAATATTGTGTTGCCCAAGCTTAACAGAATGTGCAACTTGCACGAGATTATCTATTTTCGTTCCGGCACCGATAACAGTAGCGCCTAAGGTCGCGCGATCAACGACAGTATTTGCACCAATTTCAACATCATTTTCAATAATAACTTTACCTTTATGAGGAACTTTTAAATGGTGGCCATCAACAAAGGTATAACCAAAGCCATCCGAGCCTATAACACTAGATGCATGAATACATACGCGCTCGCCAATTTCTGCTTCATCATAAATCGTTACATGAGAATGTATGGTGCTGTTTTGACCAACTACCACATTTTTTCCAATACTAACATGGCTTTTTAAGACACACTGGTCACCAATCACAGTGCCTGATTCAATACTGACATAAGGACCAATAAAAATATCTCTTCCAAGCTTTACATCTGAAGCAATGATTGCAGTAGGATGAATACTTGCTACTGGTTCTGTATGAGGATAAAAGAAATCTAATAATTGAATAAACGCTTTGAAAGGATGAGCAACCTGAATAATGGGTTTAGGTGAATGATTAACTTCAGGGCTAGTAAGAATTGCTGCCGCTTCAGATTGTTCAGCTCGCCGTAAATTATCTAAACCATCAGCGAAAACAAGTGATCCAGCGGTAATATTTTCAATCGGTGATAAAGACGATACAATAATATCATCGGCACCAATAACTGTACCTTGCACTATATTAGCTATTTCATATAGAGAAATACTCATTAATTAACCTTCTAGTTTGCGCAAATGGATCGATTATAACGCGTTGCGGGATGACTTGCGAACCATGTTTTTAGATTTTTGTTTACTAAATTGAGCGTAGGACGATTGAATAGTTAACAATGTAATCTTATTTAAGACTAGTATGGTCTTTAAATACCTCGCCTTAGTAATAAAGCAACATTAGCGCCTCCAAAAGCAAAGTGATTGGATAAAGCTATATCAATCAATTTTCTTCTTGAATAATTAGCAACGTAATCTAAATCACAAGCCGGATCAGATTCAATTAAATTAATTGTAGGTAATAAGGTATCGTGTTGTAAACTTAGCGCTGTTGCAATAATTTCCATTACTGCTGCAGCGCCAATAGCGTGCCCTGTCATTGATTTTTGCGCAGTGATTGGAATTTCATAGGCCCGTTGGCCGAATACACTTTTTATTGTTTCTGTTTCTGTTAAATCATTTAATTGGGTGCCCGTTCCATGCGCGTTTATATATTGAACGTCATTAATTGAGAGCTTAGCATCATCAAGTGCTGAGTGAATTGCTCTTATCTGTCCCTGGCTACTTGGCGCTGTAACATGATAAGCATCACAGCTTGCACCAAAACCAATAATTTCTGCATAGATTTTAGCGCCTCTTGCTTTAGCATGTTTAAATTCTTCTAAAACTAAAATTCCTGCGCCATCAGCCATTACCATACCACTGCGGTTTTTAGAAAAAGGACTACATGCAAGCTCTGGTTGCTCATTTTTAACAGACATTACTCGTAACTTACACCAGGCTGCCATAATAGCTTCCCACAAGAGTGATTCTGTTCCTCCGCATATCGCCACGGGCATTCGGCCTTGTGCAATTTGTTGATAAGCACTACCTATTGCTTCTGCTGAAGAAACACAGGCATTTGATATAGTAGAATTAGGGCCACCTAAACCAAAGGCAATTGCAATATGGTTGGCAATTGAATTAGGCATGGCACGTAAAACACTTAAAGCGGGAATTTTTTTCCAACTTTGATTGAAAAAAAAGTCATAAGCTGCTGATTCTATCTCTGGGGTACCACCTAAACTCGTACCTATGAAAGTGCCTGCAGTTTGCAGCTCTGTTGGAGTAAGGCCAGCCTGTATAAGGGCGCGATAAGCACAATAAAGAGCGTACTGAATAGCGCGTGGGTAGCGCTTATATTTTTCTAAGGTTTCTATTTCTTCTAAAGAAAAATCAGTAATTTCTCCACCAATTTGCGTAGGGTAAGGGCTTGGATCATAATTCTTAATCCGTTTAATACCAGATTTGCCTTCCATAGCTGATTGCCAAAATGACTGCAGGCCATTGCCAATAGAAGACACAATTTCCATACCCGTGATTACAACCCTTTTTTTCATTCCTTACCCTTAAGCTATTCTTGCAAGATAGAGGTTATTGGGCTTAGCCAAATTAACAAAACAAATTACTGCTAAAATGGACATAACCTACTTATCAAGCACCCGTTTAAATGTCTAAGCATTTACGGGGATAATATTCGTTTAATGACGTAGTGGAGAGTAGAGCTCTTGCCTAGCCATCTTTTACTTTATTGCTGCGTTGCATATGTTTCTGCGGTGCTCCTACTCTCTGTAAACGCTGCGCCTCGACTTGCACTAAAGTAATATCTATAGGTTATGCAAGAGCTCTAGTTTGTCTCATTTATGTCAAACTCAAATTAAATTATGTACTCGCTAGATTTTGAAAGCAATACTCAGTAAAGGCAATTACAATTGATTTAAATACTTATAATTGTACCTGAAAATGAAAAATGTATTAATAACGAAAGGAAGGAAGTAAGTTTTGTAATTTTAATACACCAATTGACCAATAATCTTGCTTGTCTTTCACTTTAAAATTATACTTTTGATATAATTTTAGAGCTTTTTGGTTGCTCGCTTCAACACTTAAATCGATGGTTATTTTTCCAATACTTAATGCCTCATTGATACAATGCGCTAGCAACTCGCTGCCTAATCCTTTTCTTTGATGGGAAGGAAGAATAGCAATATCTGAAAAATGTGCTATATCTGGTTTCCATTGAATGTGCGCTTTGCCTATAGGTATTTTATTTTTTAAAGCAAATAATATAGTGTGATTATTATCATTTAATAAGTAAGCAAAACGTTCATTCATATCTTGATGTACAGTGAAGCAGGCTGCATCAATAGTACATAAATCAGTGAGGTCTGCTAAAGTTGCTTTACGTATAGATAGCCGAGGATTACCAATTAATAAAGGTTCATAGCTGTGCCTAATCATATAATATTCACTATGGTGGTAAGTAAACCCTGCTGCTTCCAACCATGGATGAGCTGCAGCTGCTGGAAAGGAAATAATAACTTCAGTCATTTTTTTTTGTTTAAGCAGCGAAATAATTTGGGTGAAAAGCTGGGTTGCTATACCTTGACCGCGATAGTTGGGCGCGATTAATAAGCTTGCTTCACAAGCATGCTCATAGAAAAAGTATAAAGCTAAAAATCCAATTAATTTCTCATTTTCATAAAAAAGAATATTACTTTCAGTTTCTCGTTTTTTTACTAAAATATCCTGATATAACGTTGGCAATCCTCCATCTTGAACCGCACAAAGCTCAGCTAACTTATTTACATGTTCTAATTGGGTTGTACTTAGTTGGCGATTACGTATAAGCATAACAACTCTTAATGCAATTTAATAAACATTTAGTCCATCTGGATCGAGATCCTGCATAAATGCTGCACATTTTACAGGATAACGCTCGTTTGGTACGATAAAAGAATCTTTTTCGTCCTTTTGTCAAACTCACGTTAATTATATTTCCTACTCAAAGATTAGGGGAAGATGATTATAATTTCCAGGGAAACAGGAATTTATTTAAAAATGAAAATTAAGTACCGCAAAAATAATTTCCATTGCAATAAGAATGATAATAATAATTTCTAAATTATGAGAATGGCGATTTTCTAAATAACTATTAAACATCTCAAAAATCTCATTAAGGGTATCTAGGCGATGATTAATGGCATTAACTCGTCGTTGAATATGTAAATAACGCTCAAGCATTGTATAATATTCTTCGAGAGTAGGGTGCTGCCAGAAGTATTTTGGATGATATAGAAAGTTACTAATTAAGTTCATCTCACTTTTAGCGCCTAGAATCTCGCCAATAATTTGCCGAATCTTCATGCGTGTTATTTGCATCTGTCCTGTCGTGGATAGAGCTTGAATAACAGGCGAATATTTTTCAATTAATGCTTCAATAATTGTTTCAAAATATTGTAGCTTTACTGATTGGGAAAATCCGTAAGACAAGCTTAATTTAAGCTCGTCACTATCCATATCAGCATCAAGAGAGATACAATCTACATCGAAAAAACCATGCGGTTCAATAGATGTTTTATCACTTACTCTATAAGTAAATTCATCTCGAACCAAAACAGAAATAGGCCTGATTACAAATTGGCGAATCTTATCAAGGTAGGGATCAACTTGATACCGTTTAATTCCCCAGGTAACTACCGTACCATTTTTAAAAGCAAAAATGGTTGAATTAGGTAGCTTAACTGGAGAAATTCTTAGTACGTCACGTGATCTAGTCGTTGGATAATAATTTGCTGTAGATTTGAAATACTGATCCAATCGAGTTAAATCAATCGAATTGGCAATGCAATAACTTAAGCACTCCATAACGGCAAGAACCTTACACAATTTGACTCCTGATAAATACATATTTATCAGGAGTAATTTAAACTATCAAAATTATAGCTTAATTTACAGTTAACTACACGCTTTCTTCCTCTCTTACAGAAAAGGCCTTTTTTCTGTCGGTTGCGCCACTTAACCACTGTGGGCAAACTTCAAGTACTTCAGCGATTTTTTGTAATTGCTCAAAAGAAGGTAGGATTTGGCCGAAAATCATACCATTAGCAAGATGACGTGTCACGCCAAATACTTTGGCAACTGCTTTTGTCTTTTCTGTTATATCTTCAGGAAAACCTAATAACGACAATTCCCGATTAAATCGTTGCGAAAACACTTTAGTATTCATTATTTCACTCCATGAAATTAATTAATGATTACATCTACATCACAGGTTTAATCCTTAACCGCCAATCCTTGACGCAAGTAAATCTGTTATAACGTATTTTTTTTTTTTAGAAAAGGGTTTTCATTAAGCGCAAATAAATATTTTATTTATAGGAGAGAATTAGAGGAAACCATAAACTGTCAATTTAACCTGTTAATTGGCGGCATAATAGGTTAACTATAACCGCCAAGATAGCCTTGATTATTTTTCGCCTTGTGAGCTGAAATAATTTAAATCAAGTTCTCTAGCTGCTTTAACATCATCTAAGCGCCTAACGGGTAATTTAGTTGGTGCTTGCTTTAGCAGTTCAGGTTGCTCTTCAGCTTCTATACGAATTGCTCTCATTGTAGCAACAAAGCCATCTAACTCTTCTTTGGATTCTGTCTCAGTAGGCTCAATAAGTAAGCATTCAGGTACAAGCAGAGGAAAGTAGGTGGTTGGAGCATGAAAACCATAATCTAATAAGCGCTTTGCCATATCCATAGCAGTAATATTAAAAAGCTTTTTCTCTTGGCTTAAAGTTAATACAAATTCATGGCTAGCTCGTCTCTTAGGATAAGCTGGGTTAAAGCCTGCTTTGGCCAATGCCGCTAGTAAATAGTTAGCATTTAAAGTAGCAAATTCTGATACACGTAATAATCCTTCTTTACCTAAAAGTCGAATATAAAAATAAGCGCGAAGTAAAATGCCTGCATTGCCCATAAAACAAGATAATCTGCCAATACTTTGAGGATAATCAGCTTTAGTAGCCCAGCGATAGGTTTCATTTTCTTTGATAACCACTGGTTGGGGCAAATAAGGCAATAAACGTTTACTGACTGCTACAGGCCCAGCTCCAGGGCCGCCACTTCCATGAGGTGTCGCGAAGGTTTTATGTAAATTTAAATGCATGACGTCAAAACCCATGTCACCCGGACGCACGCGGCCCAAAATAGCGTTTAAATTAGCGCCATCATAATAAAGTAAACCACCAGCCTGATGGATAATTGCCGCAATTTCAGTAATTTGTCGCATAAACAAACCTAATGTTGATGGATTTGTTAGCATAATTCCAGCAGTTTTAGGTCCAACTCTCTCTTTTAATTGTTCTAAGTCAATATCACCATCTTTAGCAGTAGGAATTTCAACAATTTTAAAACCACACATAACAGCCGAGGCAGGGTTAGTACCATGTGCTGCGTCAGGAATAATCATTTCATTACGCTGGGTATCACCTCGTGATTGATGATACGCTTTGATCATGGCAACACCTGCAAATTCGCCTTGTGAGCCTGCCATCGGTGTTAATGACACGCCACTCATACCTGTAATTTCAAGTAAATAAGATTGCAATTGATAAATAGTTTGTAAATAACCTTGGCTATCTTTCTCTGGCGCTAGCGGATGACGATTCATAAATCCTGCGATAGAGGCTGCTTTATGCACCCCACGTGGATTATATTTCATTGTGCAGGAGCCCAAAGGGATAAAGGTTGTATCAATTGCATAATTTTTCTGTGATAAGCCTGTATAGTGGCGCACAACCTGTAATTCAGAGCAACTAGGGAGTCGTGGAGGTATCTTACGTAGAAACTGATCTGGTATGGTAAGCGGCTCTATATTGGGTCTCGGTGCTTGGCCCATTGCTTGCCGCCCAGCCTGAGAACGTTCAAATATTAACATAATGTGCTCTCCGCTTCCTGAATAAATGATTTTAAGCCTTCACAATACATCACGGGCGTAAATTCTAAAAATTGATAATCCGCAATTTCAGCTAAATAATAGGGATCTTTCTTAAAAACAGACTCAAGATAGTCTTTATTACTTGTTGCAGCAATGATAATACCACCTACTCGGGGCTTCATTGGCCCAGAGGCAATTAACAAGCCTTGCTTATAATAATAATCTAGGAACTCACGGTGAGCTTGAAGATATTTATCAACTTCAGTTAGGGACGTTTTATAAGTTAATTGAATAATAAACATACAGCCTCACTTTAAAATGCTTTTTAATTCATCAATATAAAAATTAATCTCTTGTTCTGTACGCATTTCTGTAGTACAAACAAGTAAGGTATTATCTAGCTCAGGGTAATGCGCTTGTATAGGATAACCGCCATCAATACCACGCGCTTTTAATTTATCCAGAATATTTTCTACTGGCGATTCAAATTGTAGTAATACTTCATGGAAATAAGGGGCTGTAAAAGTTTGCTTAACGCCTTTTATTTGGGTAAGTCCTTTTACTAAGTTTACGGTATTTTTATGACATTGTTCTGCAACCTGCTGTAGGCCAACTGGACCAAGTAAACTCATATGAATTGTGGCTGCAGTGACTAATAGACCTTGATTTGTACAGATATTAGAAGTTGCTTTGGCACGTCTTATGTGCTGTTCTCTAGCCTGTAATGTTAAAGTAAAGCCTATATTACCTTCTTTATCTACCGTTTTACCAATTAAACGTCCAGGCATCTGTCGTACATGTTCAAGGCGAGAGGCAAAAAAACCAAAATACGGTCCGCCGGAAGCCATAGGCGCGCCCAAAGGTTGCCCTTCACCACAAACTATATCAACGCCATATGAGCCCCATTGACCAGGTGGCTTTAAAAGACCTAAAGAAATAGGATTAACACAGGCAATGGCAATAGCCTTATTATCTGCTGCCCAGTTAGTTAATTCATCAACAGGTTCAAGACAGCCAAAAAAGTTTGGCTGCACAATAACTAAGGCTGTAATATCTTGATTGGTATATTTATCAACTTCAGCTAAAGTGGTAGTGCCCGCTTTATAATCGAAGGGTAAGTTAATAATTTCAATATGTTGATTACGAGCAATTGTTTCAATAGTTGCTCGATAAAAAGGATGTAGAGTGCCTGCAACTAGGACACGATTTGTTTTACTGTGTTTATTAAGTCTTATAGCCATTAAAATGGCTTCAGCTGCTGCGGTTGCTCCATCATACAGTGAGGCATTTGCTACTTCCATGCCTGTTAATTCAGCAATCATCGTTTGAAATTCATAAAGCAGCTGCAAGGTACCTTGGCTTGCTTCAGCTTGATAAGGCGTGTAGGCAGTTAAAAATTCGCCCCGACTTGCAATATCCCACACTGCTGCTGGAATATGGTGGTCATAAGAGCCTGCGCCTAAAAAGCAAATACCGTTTTGGTTAGTGTGAGCTAATTGAGATGCTTCTTTAAGCATTTGCATCTCATTTATGCCAGCAGGAATACCTTTGAACCCTTGAAAGTAAAGTTGTGTCGGTATTTCATCAAATAATTCATCTGTATTAGTCACACCAATGGTTTCTAACATTAGTTTGACATCTTCTTTTGTATGGGGAATATAAGGCATAACTAATTTTCCTCAGCGATCTCAGTTTCATATTGGCCTGCATCAAGTAAATCACTCAAATCACTGTTTTCATCATTTAAACGGAGTTTTACTAACCAGCCAGCGCCATAAGGATCAGTATTTACAAGGGCAGGATCATTAACAATAGCCTGGTTAACCTCAATGACAGTACCATTAACTGGCGCATAAAAATCGGATGCAGCTTTAACAGATTCTACAACACCTAATTCTTCCCCAGCGTTGATTTCTTCCCCTTCTTTAGGAAGCTCAACAAAAACTAAATCGCCTAGAAGTCTTTGTGCATGATCGGTAATACCTACTAATGCTTCATTGCCATCAATTTGGATCCATTCATGCGTGCGCGTAAATTTTAAATCTAACATCAACCTATCCCCTTAATTATAGAATTTAATTATTATTTATTTTAGCTTGATATAGGCTTACCATTTCGAATAAATCTAGGTTTGGTTACTTGAGCTGAAATCTGTTTTCCTCGAATATCTACAAAGACTTCATGCTGAGTTTCTATAGGCACCCGAGCAAGTGCAATGGATTTTCCTAACGTGGGCGAGTATGTACCGCTAGTTATGACACCTTCATGATGTGAATTAGGAATTATCACCCGTTGTCCTGTTCGCATAATACCTTTTTCATTAGTAATTAAACCAACAAATTTACGTTTTATACCTTGTTGTTTTTGAAACAGTAAAGCGCCCATGCCAATAAAATCTCGATCTTCTGGCTGCCATTTAACAGTCCAAGCTAGACCTGATTCAAGCGGCGTTGTTGTCTCATCCATATCTTGACCATAGAGAAGCATGCCTGCCTCAAGTCTTAATGTATCGCGAGCGCCAAGGCCACAAGGTTTAACACCAACTTCTAATAAATTAGACCATAATTGATTAATTTCAGATGCAGGAACAATAATTTCTAAACCATCTTCACCCGTATAACCTGTTCGAGCAAGAAAATAATTATCAACATCAACGCACTCAAAATAAATTAATGTTGAAACAGCATCACTTTGTGCAGGACTTAAGACATGCATTGTTTTAGCTATTGCTTCAGGGCCTTGTACTGCAAGCATAGTCAGCTCTGTACGTTCTTGTAGTCCTACTGCAAACCCTTCACTTTTCTTACGAATCCAGGCGAGATCTCTTTCTCGAGTTGCAGAATTAAGCACAATACGGTAATTATCTGGTGCACGTTGATAAGCAATAAGATCATCAATAATTCCACCATGTTCATTACACATACAGCTATATAAAGCGCGGCCACTATGTTCTAATTGATCGACATCGTTGGTCAGTAATTTACGCAAAAATTGCCGCCCGCCAGCGCCTAAAATATCAACAATTGTCATGTGTGAAACATCAAACATGCCTGCATCAGTGCGAACAATATGGTGCTCTTCTAATTGAGAACCATAATGTAAGGGCATTTCCCAGCCATGAAAATTAACCATTCTAGCACCCGAAGTTAAGTGACTAGCATACAATGGTGTTTTTGCAATCATTTGCTTCCTCGCTTCATACAACTCATAAATATTGATTATACCTTGATAAGTGCTTACTACAAGAGCAACATGCTGTCTAAGTTAAATCATAAACTTATAATTTGGGTTTAAAATTAAAAGGCCTATTTTGATATAGGATTAGTTTTAAATATAATCTATATCAGCTAGAAATTTTATTATAATTCTAGCTGCTGCTTTTCAATTGTTGATTAACATCTAACTCATAATTCATAAGTTCATCTAAAAATGGCCTAACACCTTCTTTTTCAAAGTTTTCCCATGCGCGAATCACTGCTGGCGAAATACAAATATTCTTTATAGATTCTAATTCTTGAATTAAATTATTTTCTTTATAAGCATATTGAATGAGTGCAAAAGGAAATAATCGATTAGTAACCCCAGCTCCTTCCTTAGGATACCTCTTAATTAAAACACTTTTGTCATCAAGTTCTGCGAAGTTTTCTTCTAAATAACGAAATGTCAATAATACATAAATTTCATAAATAAGATCTTCTTATCCATATTTTGGGGTTTTTATTTTAATTGCTTTATTTTTACTACGTATAAAAAGCTCTGGAAAGTTTAAGTTAGTTGCTAGAGTTTATAATTGGTGCTTAAGGTAGGTTATGTAAGAGGTTTATTGCGTATAATATAGGCTATATGGCTTATACTTTATAAATACCAAGCACCTTTTTAAGGGTATGTTAGTTATGCAAGAGGTCACAGTAAAAACCTGGGGTAGTCGTTTAAAAGAGTCTCTTGCAGGTATTTTATTTGGCTTTATTCTCATTATCTTTAGCATTTATCTTATTTTCTGGAATGAAAATCATAGCTTGCATATGACACGCTCTTTGTCAGAAGCATGTAAAGTATTAATTAGTGTCTCACCAAGCCCAGTTGATAATAGAAATAATCTACGGGTAATTTATGTTTCCGGCCTTGCAACGACAAACAATAAACTTCAAGATCCATTACTAAATATTAATTTAGTAGCCATTGCTTTAATTAGAAAAGTAGAGATGTATCAATGGCAACAAGAAGAAAAAACAAGTACTGAAAAACAAATAGGTGGTTCTGAACGTACTATTAAAAGTTATATTTATAAAAAAGTATGGTCGGAAAATTTAATTGATAGTTCGCAATTTAAGGAGGGCAATTATCAAAACCCAATAAGTATGCCTGCTCATTCAGCACGTCAAGTGGCATCGCGTGTCACATTAGGAGACTTTACTTTATCCCCTGCTTTAGTAGAAAAAATTACTTCAACCGCGCCTGTTGATTTATCTCAAATTGATTTAGATAAGTTAAAAACGCACTTTAATAAGCCCGTACAGCTCATTAACAATGAATTATATCTAGGACAAGATATTCAAAACCCACAAATAGGCGATTTACGAATTTCGCTTTCAGCAGTTCTTCCGCAGGAAGTCAGCATTATTGCACAGCAAGTAGGTACAACATTACAAGCCTATCAGGCTAAAGCAGGCGAAGCAGTACTACTTTTATCACCTGGACAAATATCAGCTCAGAGCATGATAAGAGAAGCTCAGGAAGAAAATCGTATGACAATGTGGTCAATTAGACTCGTAACGTTAATTATGGTAATTATGGGGTTTGCTTTGTTAATGCGTCCATTAGCTATTTTAGCAGACGTTATTCCTTTTATAGGAACCTTAGTTAGTTTTGGTACTGGTTTAATCGCTATAGTAATGGGAATTTGTTTATGGGCTATCTTTCTGGCTATAGCTTGGTTTGCAACAAGGCCATTTTTCGCAGTGGGCTTATTAATAATGGTTGTACTTGTAATCTATTTACTTTGGAAATCAAGAGCCGCTAATGATGATAATGATAAGCCTATTCCTAAAGTAAAATAGGCTTTAGCAAGTTTGTTCGCTTTAATTCATTGTATTTAATGAATTTCTGCAGCACTCCTCTTTTAATTATTTTATATGTCCTTAGTGTAATAATTATATTAGACCTCTCTCGAAACTCTACTGTAATGGCCAATTTGCAGGCCGCGGCAGTGCTCGAATCTTCATGTACTCTATGTACACTTCGATTCTGCGCGCTGGCGCAACCTGCAACTTAGCTCTTTGCAGCGAATTTCGAAAGAAGTCTATTCCCGACTGGCTTTAAAAAATTGAGCTAATTTTTAATAAGTACAATTTAAATAATCTATAATTATAAAGTAATTAGAAATAGATAGGATTAGTCGTTGTGTTAGGTGAATTCATTTCTTGGCGAGGCGCTGCTGATATTACTTGGCTGTTGTTATTGCTTTTGTTACTTAGGCACTTTTGGCAAGATAGGCAAACCCTCTTAAAAGCACGTACTTGGTTTCTGACTAAAGGGCGGATTACTCGTTTCCTTTTGACTACAGATGGTCATCATTTATGGCCTAAAATTGAGTATACATACCAAGTCTATGATAGAGACTTCTTAGGCGAGTATTTCTTTCTCGACACTTCACACAATAACCCGAATAGCAAGTACTCTCGTAAGGTAGCATATCGTGCAGCAGTGGCTTTTGAGAAAGATGAAGATATTGACATTTTCTACAATCCAGTTGACCCACAACAAGCTGTATTAGACGTGCAAATTCCAACGAAGCTTAATTTTATTATTGTCTTATTGATTTGCCTTATTGTGGTGCATTTAGGGGTTGTTGCGCATCAGTTTTTTTAGAAGGCTGACACTCACATGGCGGCTCTATGACTCTTGCCTGGAGTGCATTAATAGCTAACCCTCTTACACCTTGATTATTAGGAACCTGACTAAAATAAATAGTCACTTCAAGGGTTTGCTTTTGTTGAAATTGTGGATTTTTATAAACGACTAATAAAGGCATGGTCGCTTGCCATTGGTTCTGGCCTAGTTTTTTAACTTCAGGAGGCATGGTAGCTACAGCGCTAACAAAATAATTATTTTTAGCCACTACTTCAGGGAGTTTAGAAGCATTAAGTGCATTGCTGTAAGAAGTCCAGCCTTGTGCTGTAAAGTAGCGAGCTATTTCGCGCTGGCGTTGAATAAAATTATTAAAGCTGTAAGTATATGTAGAAACAATGGCTTCATTTGCCCATACTGCGAGTTGCGTGTTATCTGCATAAGTTATTAAAGGACATAAAAGTAATAAAGTTTGAACGAATTTAAGAAGTCGATACATAACTTAATCCTTACCTTTGGATAAGAGCCGTTAATCAGCATATTTATAAAAATAGATGATCGCCAAGTTATTTGTTGATAATTAACTATTTGTGGTATCCTGCGCAAAAATAAGCAGAAAGTAAAATTATTATTCTTTAAAGTATCATAACTCGGTGAGCTTGAATAACTTTAAGAATTATTTGTTGTCATTGCAAGCAAAGGTCATTACGAATCAGTCTAAATATAGTAAATATAGTAAATTAAATTAAAGCAGGTTGGCGCTATATTCATATATTCTTTATGGGCACTGAAATCGCTTTCTGAAATTTTTATAAGCATTATATACAGTGTGTATGACTGATTAGAATGAAAATTTGTTTGAATTTAATAGCATTTTGCTAAAAAGTTAAAATCTATCTTAAAGAAAACCATAGTTAAACCTATTTAGTTTTGCAGTAAGTCTGTAAGTTAGAGATAATTTCTGTCTAATAATAATCAGCAAGGGAGAAAAGGTTGGTACGCAATAATAGCCCTTTTTATTTTGCTAACCGTGAAAATGTTAGCCGTTTTCTCAATCGTTGGGATCTATTATTACTGATTTTAATTTTGTCTATTTTATTTTTATTAGGCTGGACTGGCCAACAGATGGCTGTTCCTTATCAACTTGGTGATCCTCTACCTATTTCATTAAGTCCTACTAAGCTACCATTTTATGCTGCGCGAACAGTGCTGCGTATGTTTATTGCTTTAATTTTGTCAATTTTATTTACTTTTATTGTAGGTACTTTGGCAAGTAAAAATAGACGAGCCGAACAAATCATCATTCCTGCTATTGATATTTTACAATCCGTTCCCGTTTTAAGTTTTTTATCCATTACAGTGACAGGGTTTATTCACTTATTTCCTAATAGCTTATTAGGTCCCGAATGTGCTTCTATCTTTGCTATTTTTACAGCCCAAGTATGGAATATCACCTTTAGTTTTTATCAATCACTTAAAACCTTACCAGACGATTTAAAAGAAGCTGCAGCAATGTTTCAATTATCTGCTTGGCAACGATTCTGGAAAGTAGAAGTTCCGTTTTCTATGTCAAGTTTACTTTGGAATATGATGATCTCGATGTCGGCAAGTTGGTTTTTTGTTGTGTTGTCGGAGGCTATTGTTGTTGCCCACCAACAAATTCGCTTACCGGGAGTGGGATCTTATATTGCTGTAGCCATTGAACAACATAATTTAGCTGCGGTTGGTTATGCTATTTTAACGATGATTATTGTTATCTTCTTATATGATCAAATTCTTTTTAGGCCTCTTATTGCTTGGTCTGAAAAATTTAAAATGGAGCAAAGACCAGATGAGGAAGAGTATCAATCATGGCTTATTGATCTAATCCGTAGTAGTCAATTAGTGAAGCGCTTAAGAAATAATGCTTCTATTATAAAAGAAAAGTTTGTCAACGCTCGTTGGCTTAGTCGTGGGCCGCCAGCTAGTAAAGAAGTGGATATTCATCAACAAAGACGGCTAGATTGGATATGGAATAGTATTGTCCTTTTAGGTATCGCTAGCGGCGGCTGGTTTTTATTAGAGTTTATTTTAGCTAAGCTAAAATTTAGTGATATTTTATATGTTCTTGCCTTAGGGGCCGCAACAGGTACTCGGGTTATTATTTTAATTATTTTAAGTTCACTTATTTGGATTCCTGTTGGCGTATGGATTGGTCTTAGACCAAGAATTGCACAAAAAATCCAACCAATTATCCAGTTTGTTGCAGCATTTCCGGCTAATTTATTCTATCCTTTGATTGTTATCGCTATTGTTCGTTTCAATTTAAGTGTTGAAATTTGGGTAACACCATTGATGATTCTTGGTACACAATGGTACATTTTATTTAATGTAATTGCTGGTGCTTCAGCTATTCCGCGTGATCTTTATCTGGCTGCAAATAATTTAGGTTTGTCTGGTTGGCTGTGGTGGAAGCGATTAGCTTTACCAGGTATTTTTCCCTTTTATATTACTGGCGCAATTACAGCAGCCGGTGGCGCCTGGAACGCTAGTATTGTTGCTGAATGGGTTAGCTGGGGTAATACTACTTTAAAAGCTACAGGCCTTGGCGAGTATATTCAGGCAAGTACATTAGCTGGCGATTTTCCTAGAATTGCTTTAGGTACTGGTATGATGTGTTTATATGTGCTTGCATTTAATCATTTATTATGGCGGCCTTTATATCGTTTAGCACATGAGCGTTTTAATTTTAACTGAGGTTTTAACAGGCTTATGCCAAATGTAATTATTGAGTTAGAAAACTGTCGTAAATCCTTCAAAAAAGCATCTAACCAAGAACTTTTAGTTCTTGAAGATGTTAATTTTAAATTATATGAAGGAGAAATTGTTGCTCTACTTGGTAAATCAGGTTCAGGTAAATCAACTTTGTTACGTATTATTGCAGGTCTAGTACCTCCTTCAGCAGGTCGTGTAACTTATCGAGGCCAACCTGTTATTAAACCGGTTGCTGGAATTGCTATGGTCTTCCAATCTTTTGCGTTAATGCCTTGGTTAACTGTATTAGAAAATGTAGAGCTGGGTTTAGAAGCACAAGGTGTCAATCGAGAAGAGCGCCGAAGACGAGCAATTGAAGCGATTGATATTATTGGTTTAGATGGATTTGAATCAGCTTTTCCTAAAGAACTATCAGGTGGTATGCGTCAACGGGTAGGATTTGCTAGGGCGCTCGTTATTAATCCAGATGTTTTATTAATGGATGAGCCTTTCTCTGCCTTAGATGTTTTAACAGCTGAAAATTTAAAATCAGATTTACTCAATTTATGGCAAGAAAAAAAGACTAATACCAATGGTATATTGTTAGTAACTCATAATATTGAAGAAGCCGCAACGCTTGCTGATCGTATTATTATTTTTGGTAGTGATCCTGGGTATATTCGAGCAGAATTAAAAGTTTCTTTGCCACAGCCACGTAACCCTGAAACAGCTGAGTTTCAAGCGTTAGTTGATAAAATTTATACGGTAATGACAACTGGATTACGGGAAAAATCTAAACATGCTCAACGAGAGCGGCAGATTGGTTTAGGCTATCGTTTACCTGATGTTGACCCTTCTGAATTATCAGGTTTAATTGAAACGATGACATCATTTAGTGAACGCATTGACTTGCCTGAGCTTGCTGATGAGTTGATGATGAATATCGACGATTTGTTCCCCTTATTAGAAATGTTAGAAATTTTAGGTTTTGCCCGAGTATCAGACGGTGATATTCAATTAACAGAATTAGGTAGAGAGTATGCTAATGCTGACCTTCAAACCCGTAAAAAAATATTTACCAAACGTTTATTAGATAAAGTTCCTTTAGCGCGTTATATTCGCCATATTTTAGATGAGAAAGTAGGGCATCGAGTATCAGAAGAACGTTTTCTAACTAAGTTAGAAGATTATTTCACTGAAAAAGAAGCTGAGCGCGTTTTACGTACTATGATTGACTGGGGCCGTTATGGCGAAATCTTTGCCTATGATTTTAATACCGGTGTTTTAAGCTTAGAGAATCCAGGCATGTCTGATGATGTAGCAGAGTCAGTACACTAAATTTTGCTTTAATTTGAGATAAAAATGAATAATTATAACCCTATTGGATTATCAAAATTTGAACTCGATACACCTTGTCTGGTATTAGATAAAAATAAGTTACTGTATAATTTGCAGCTTATGCAGCAACATGCCTTAGAAAACAACATTCAAGTAAGGCCGCATGTTAAAACACATAAATGCTCAAAATTGGCTGCTCTTCAACTTCAATATGGCGCTATAGGTATTAGTGCTGCTAAAGTTGCTGAGGCTGAAGTATTAATTGCTGCAGGTATTCATTCTATTTTAATTACATCTCCCGTTGTAACACCCACCAAAATAGCAAGATTACTCAATTGTGTTAAACAGGCACCTGAAACAATAGTCGTTGTTGATAATCAAAGTAATGCAGCTGCTTTAAATGCAGCAAGTCAAGCAGAGGGAGTGAAAATTAAGCTAGTAATTGATATTGACCCGGGTATAGGGCGAACTGGCATAAAGCCTGAGAAAGCGCTTGAGCTAGGCCGCTATATTCAGACATGTCAAGGGTTAGAATTGCAAGGCTTACAGTGCTATGCAGGTAATTTGCAACATATTAAGTCTTATGAAGAGCGGCAAAAACGCTCTTTAGAAGTTATGCAAATGGCGAGTCATTTAGTTAAACAATTCAGGCAGGAGGGCTTACCTTGTCCAATCTTAACCGGCAGTGGTACAGGCACTTATAATATAGACATTGAAGCCGATGAGGTTACGGAAATTCAGCCAGGCTCCTACACGGTGATGGATGTAGATTATGCTGTAATTGGCTCAAAGGAGAACCCTGATTATTTCAACACCTTTCAACCAGCCATGACCATGCTAACTACTATCATTAGTGCTAACAGAACAGAGCATGTTACTGTGGATGCGGGAACTAAATCCATTTATGTTGATAAACATCAGCCTAGGATTATAGCGCCAAAAGGATTATGTTACGATTGGGGCGGCTTTGGCGATGAGCATGGAAAGATAACTGCTATTGATGGCGCGCTTCCTAAATTGGGCGATGTACTGGAGCTAATAGTGCCGCATTGTGATCCGACTATTAATCTATTTGATAAATTCTTTATCTGTGAAAGTGATCTTGTAATTGATTGTTGGAATATTGATTTAAGGGGTAAATCACAGTGACAAGAATAAGCGTAGCAACTGTCTTGAATTTTAATTCAAGACAGTTGCTACGCTTGCTTTTATACTTTAAGAAGTAGGCTTTTCACTCGCTTGACTAACTAGAAAGTTAAGTATTTTAACAAGCCTCTCTTCATTTTGTGCCATTTGCAAGTCAGTTTTATATTGGCTATTAATAACAAATGAAGGCACCACATTGATATGATAAGTTGCCATTTTCGCATTACCCTTATTAATTTTCATATCCACAGTAGGTGAATGCATAAATGCACTTTCAGCAGTCTCCCTATCAACCCCCTGCTTAATAAAGAAATTAATCATCGCTTGATTATTATTAAGTGGTGTTCTATCTGCTTGAATAGTTTTAAATAAAAGAGGATTTAACTTATCACTTAAATTTAATAGTTCAGCAGTATAGTAAGCTTTAGCATAATATGACCAGTCTTTATTAAAGACTACTGGTATGCGGGAGAATTGAATTTTATGATTTTGTTGTTTAACCCATTGATCTAAAGTTGCTTCAATGCGATAACACCAAGGGCAGCCAAAACTAAAAAATTCAGTGACTGTTACTTTAGTATTTTTTGTTGGCGTGGCAGATTTTATGACTTCATAATCTTTCCCTGCAACGAAATCTTCTGCTTGAGCAAGCATAGGAAATAATAAAAAAAGCACTAATAAACGTTTTAACATAACTTATTTCTCACTTAAAAGTTTAATGTAAACCTTGAATATAATAAGCGACCGCTTCCATATCTTCTGGGCTCATACGATGGCTAATATCACGCATAATCTCATTTAAATCATTACTGCGTTTACCTTCCTTAAATGCTTGCAATTGAGCAATGGTATATTGAGCATGTTGCCCTGATAATACAGGAAAGTTTGCTTGCTCGTTTCCTGTTCCTCTGGGACCATGACAAGCAATGCATGCTGTAATATGTTTATTTAAATCACCACCGCGATAGATTGCTTCACCTTGTTTAACATATTTTTGCGGTGAAGCGCCCTGGGCAAGAGGTAATTTAGCATAATAAGCGGATAAATCTTTAATGTCTTGATCGGTTAGGGTTGCTGCAATAGTTGTCATAACAGGCACATTGCGAGTAGTGGCCTTTTTATAGTCATATAATTGCTTTTCTAAATAAGAGGCGTGCTGGCCAGCAATATTAGGCCAAAGTGGATTTGTGCTATTTCCTTCTGGGCCATGGCAAGCAACACAGGTTGCGGCTTTCCCTGGCGCCACTAAGGTATTATCAGCGGCTTGTGCAGCGAATGTATATGTAATAGTAATAGCAAAGACTATTTTTTTCATCCTAACCCCAGAATTATCCTTCATTTATGGTACACTGCTTAAGCGAAAATCCCAAAATGAAAATGTATAATAATGTTAAATAATCCGTATTCAAAGGCCTATTTTTTACAAAGTGCAGCACGAGTTTCACAACTACCACCTGACACTGGTTATGAGGTTGCTTTCGCAGGCCGTTCTAATGCTGGTAAGTCAAGCGCTTTAAATTGCTTAACAGGTATTAAGCAATTAGCACGTACTAGTAAAACACCAGGACGTACCCAGCTAATTAATTTATTTGCTCTTGATGATGAGCGACGTTTAGTTGATTTGCCTGGTTATGGTTATGCTAAGGTAGCTCTACACATTAAACAAGATTGGCAGAAAAACTTAGCTCATTATTTAGAGACGAGAAAGTGTCTTTGCGGTTTAATTTTATTGATGGACTGCCGGCATCCGCTCAAAGATCTTGATCAAACGATGGTAGAATGGGCTGTAAACAGACAAATACCTGTGCACATTTTATTAACCAAGGTCGATAAAATTAGCCGTAGTGAAGCTAGAAATACTGTATTAAAAGTACGTAAACATTATCACTTATTCCCCGACTTAGTTACGGTACAACTTTTTTCTTCTTTAAAAAAAGAAGGCATTGAAGAATTAATTAGTCTATTAAATAACTGGTATCAGTGGCCGGCTGATGCAGATCTAAGTGAAAAATAATGAGTGCGTTAGTTTCTCTTATAAAGAGTCTTTGCCTAAAATCTTTTTAAGAATTCGATAAAACTTTAGCAGTTAATATCACTTCACTGTTTATCTGCTTATTTATTAAAGTTAATGGTCATTCTTATCATTAAATAAATCATCTATGACTTGCGGATTAGCCAGAGTTGATAGATCACCAAGTTCTTCAGGTGAACTTACGTTTTTACTTGCTACTAATCGCAATACACGGCGCATGATTTTACCGGAGCGTGTTTTAGGTAAATCATTAACCCAGCGAATAATATCGGGTTTAGCAATAGCCCCAATAGCTTCTTTTGCATTCTCAATAAGTGTGTTTTTTAATTCTTCGCTAGGTTTACAACCTGTTTTTAAAGTAACGAAGGCATAAATGCCTTGACCTTTAATTTCATGAGGTACGCCGACAACTGCTACTTCAGCAACGTCAGGGTGGGCGATTAATGCGCTTTCAATCTCTGCTGTCCCTAGCCTATGGCCAGAAACATTTAAGACATCATCAATTCGACCATTAATCCAATAATCACCCTCTTCATCACGACGAGCGCCGTCACCGGTAATGTAGTAGCCGTTATGAAAATAGCTATTACAATAACGCTCATGATCGCCTGCGATTGTTCTTGCTATAGAAGGCCAAGGTGCTTTAATGGCTAGTATACCCTCACTTGGTCCTTCAATCTCATTATATTCTTCATCAAGAATGACAGGATAAATGCCTGGTAAAGGCTTACATGCAGCGCCCGGCTTAAAGGATTGCTCATTCTTATATTGTGGGCTAAGCATAATACTGCCTGTTTCTGTTTGCCACCACGTATCTACGATTGGGCAACGCTTTAAACCGACTTTCTCATAATACCAAAGCCAAACATCTGGATTAATGGGTTCACCAACACTACCTAAGAGACGCAATGATTTTCGGCTCGTGTTTTCTAGCCACTGTTCACCTTCACGAATTAGAGCCCGGATAGCGGTGGGTGCTGTATAAAATACATTCACCTGATATTTATCAATTATTTTCCAGCAGCGCGAAGGATCAGGCCAGGTAGGTACGCCACCAAATACTAAAGTAGTAATGCCATTGCATAGTGGACCATAGAGTAAATAACTGTGGCCCGTTATCCAGCCTATGTCTGCCGTACACCAAAAAATGTCTGTTGGCCTACAATCGAAAACTTGCTGAAAACTGTAAGCTACTTGGACTAAATAGCCGCCTGTTGTATGAATTAAGCCTTTAGGTTTACCCGTACTACCTGATGTATAAAGAATAAAAAGAGGATCTTCTGCGTCCATTATTTCAGGTGGACACTCAGCATTAACCGTACTTTTTATTTCATGCCACCAGTAGTTTTTTGTAGGATCAAAAGGTATTTTTTCTTGACTGTGTCGAATGACTAGGGTTTTTATAGGCAAGTGCTTACTGGCTTCATCAGCATGCTCTTTTAGAGAGAGTAGCTTACCTGAGCGCTGAAAACTATCACTGGTAATAAGTAGCTTACATTGTGAAGCTTCTAAGCGCTGCTTTAGAGCCATTGCTGAGAAACCAGCGAAAACAACGGTATGAACTGCACCTATACGTGTACAAGCAAGCATAGTGATAACAGCTTCTGGAATCATAGGGAGATAGATAGCAACAGTATCACCTTTTTTTATACCTAATGATTTAAGTCCATTTGCCATCAGGCAAACTTCATGGTGGAGTTCAGAAAAGGTTAATGATTGTTGTTTATCTTCATTATCACCTTCCCATAAAATAGCTGTTTGATGTGCTTTTGTTGGCAAATGTTTATCTAAACAATTAGCACTAATATTTAATTTGCCATTAAGAAACCACTGAATTTTACCTTCGTTAAAATCACCACTCGATACAATATCCCAAGGTGCAATCCAATCTACATACTTTTTAGCAATGTTAGCCCAAAAGCTATCTCTTTGTTCTTGCCCATCCATGATTTACCTTTTTATAGTTTTAATGATTGCTGAGAAATCGAGCTGGCCTAAGCCTTCTTCATTAAATTGCTGATAAATTGCTGCTGCTTGTTTACCTAAGGCTGTTTCGATATTAACCTTTTTAGCAGCTTGCTGGCTTAATAATAAATCTTTGAGCATCATAGCGGCTGTAAAACCTGCTTGATAGTCTCGATTGGCAGGCACATCAGGAAGAAGGCCAGGAACAGGTACATAATGACTAAGTGCCCAGCATTGCCCTGAGGAGTTATTAACTACTTCAAATAACTTGTCAGAGGCAAGTCCTAATTTTTCTGCAAGCACAAAGGCTTCTGAGACTGCAATCATGCTGATTCCTAAAATCATATTGTTGCAAATTTTCGCTGCTTGTCCACTGCCAGCAGGACCGGTGTGAAAAATTTTTTTACCCATCACCGTAAGTAGAGGTTTAGCCCGTTCAAACGCTTCTGTTTCACCGCCTACCATAAACGTTAAGGTTGCTGCTGTAGCACCTTTAACACCACCTGATACAGGAGCATCAATCATTGGCAATTGATGTTTTATAGCTTGCTGATAAAGCACCTGGCAAGTGGTAACATCGATTGTTGAACAGTCGATATGTAGGGTAGACGGTGAGGCAGCTGTATAGAGCCCATTATCAAGACAGACCTGTTGTACCTGTTCTCCGGTTTGGAGCATAGTAATAATAACATGTTGACTACTCGCTGCTTGTTTTAAATTTAATGCAGCAATGCCACCTGCACTAACAAAATGTTCTAAAGCAGCTGGTTGTAAGTCATAACCTGTTACTTGATGGCCTGCTTTAACTAAATTAATTGCCATTGGCAGACCCATATGTCCTAGTCCCACAAATCCAATGCGAGCCATTCTCTCTCCAATTGACTGTTTAATATGTTCACTTGCGTTTGATAGCTTAGTAAGCGTTTAAGTCCTATCTCGGCAGTTAATTTAATGGGTTGGCATTACAAAAGCATTAAGAGCGCTTTTATGCACAGGCCATCTGCTAGTTACGGTTTTAAGCCGAGTATAGAAGTGGATACTTTCTGTCCCATGCATATTAGTATCTCCAAAGGCAGAATGCTTCCAGCCGCCAAATGGATGACTTGCAACAGGCACAGGGATTGGAATATTAATACCAACCATGCCTACTTGAACCTGCTGACTATATTCGCGCGCAAAATAGCCATCTTTAGTGAAAATTGCAGTGCCATTACCATATTGATGTCGATTAACTAAAGAGATCGCTTCATCTAAATCATTAACCCGTAGTATGACCAAGACCGGGCCAAAAATCTCGTTTTGGTAAATTGACATCGATTCTTCAACCTCGTCAAAAAGCGTTGGCCCTAAATAGAACCCTTGTGAATGAGTCGGATGCTTAAAAGAACGGCCATCTATAAGTAACTTAGCGCCTTCTTGAACACCTTTATCAATAGCTTGAATAACTCGTTCTCGATGTTCTTTACTAACTAAGGGTCCCATATCACAACCTTGTACGTCGCCTGCTTCAATTCGAATTGCTTTTACTAAAGGTAATAATTTATCCAATAAATAATCAGCTGTATCATTCCCTACTGTAACAACTACAGAAATTGCCATACAGCGTTCTCCTGCAGAACCATAAGCAGCGCCTACAATGGCTTGTGCAGTCTGCTCTAAATCAGCATCTGGCATAACCACGCAGTGATTTTTTGCACCGCCAAAAGTATGAGCGCGCTTGCCATTTTTAATGGCTGTTTTATAGATAAATTCTGCTACAGGTGTTGAGGCAACAGCGGTAAACGCATTAACATCAGGATGTTCTAAAAGATGATTGACAGCATTCTTATCTCCTTGAATGCAATTAGCTACACCTGCAGGTAAGCCTGCATCTGTAAGCAGCTCCAAAAGGCGAACAGGTGCTGAAGGGTCTTGCTCTGAAGGTTTAAGTATAAATGTATTGCCGCAAGCAATAGCCGGAACCATCATCCAGACAGGCACCATAATAGGAAAATTAAAGGGCGATACCCCTGCACATACACCTAGTGGCTGTCTTAATGTGTAACAATCAATGTCAGTAGACACTTCTGGTGTAAAATGGCCTTGCAGCTGAGTTACTAAACCACAATGAAGTTCAACAACTTCTATGGCTCGGGCAACTGAACCTAGCGCATCATCAATCGCTTTACCGTGCTCTTGAGTAACCAACTTTGCTAAATCACGCTGATTTTTTTCTAATAAATCGCGAAATTTAAACAAAATACGCGCCCGTTTTACAGGTGCAGTATGTGCCCAATCGAGCCAGGCTTGTTTCGCTGTTTTAACAGCAAGATCACAAATTTGTTTATCGGCTAAGTTTACAGCGCCAATCTTTTCACCTGTAGCAGGATTGTATAGAGTACGTTGATTTGCACTATTATCATTATCCAGCAGTTTTTGGCCACCAATGTAGTGAGAAACAGTATAGACCATCGCTAAACTCCTTTTTAGGTAAACGTCTTTCAAAAATGTTTATTCTGCGCTAGATGTCTTAAGTACTGGCTATGAATTTAAGTCATCTAAGCCTTAATAAGTAGTTTTGAAAGAAGCAGCCTTCTATTTTATCACTCACAAAATGTAGCCAGCGTTACGTAATAATGACGTATGTTATCAGCAAACAGAGAGCTTCGTGCTTCAATCACTTCAAAGTGGCTATGTTCTTGGGCTTTTTCAAGCGCATTTAAAATTGCCTCATTAAGGCTTTCTTCTGAAAAGCCTGTATAATCGCGTGTTTTTGATATTATCATCCGTTAACCATCCTTTCGTTAATTGGAGAAATTTAGTTTAGCACGATAAACTTTGAAGGTCTTGTTATAAATTATTGACAATAAATTGTGAAGTACAAGGATTTATTCAATAATAAATCACCAACGCGAGCAAGGAAACTTAGCTATGGGAAAAACAATATTACGTGTTGCCGAAGGAATTGAACTCACTTCTACGCTATTGGCTAATCTAAAAAGCATTCTAGGCCAAGACTTAATACTAGAAACTTATTCTACCACTCCAGATTTAGAAGATATTTATACAAAGCGTATTCAAATATTAAATCAGGCCTTTCAATTTATTATTAAAGCAATACCGCCAAAAGGCAATGAAAAAGAATTAAAAGACTATATTTCTTGGTGCTTAAAGGCTTGTAGTATCTCATCTGGCAAATCCCTTTCTGAATATCAAGATACGCTAGCCCGGTTCACAGCTTTGCTTGTTAATGGATTATTGGATTATTGGGAAGACTTTACTTCTTTAGAGGAAACTCAAGCTAGAGATATTGCTATTGAGATGTTAAATAGGGCAGAGCAGTATCTTATTATGAGAGAGGGACGTCCGAATTTAGCTACATTAAGCGCGGAAACGACATTTAATGAACCTAAGTTAATTTTGCAATGGGATGAAACACTACCACCTTATACAGAAGAAACACTTAATGAATTAAAAGCGATTAAAAACAGTACCTTATGGGTTACACCAACATGGTTTAGACAACTTCCTCCTATTTTACAAATTTTTGTGCATATAAGTGAGGTTCAGCCACTTAATAAAGAAGCTCTAAAAAATAGCTTAGGTATATTAGAAGCGCTCTGGAAGTATGTAAAAAATAATATGGAGCAAACGATTTTACTTAAAGATTTAGAAGTTATCGCAGAAGACAAGTTACCTAAGCCTTCTTGGTTTTCTCGCTTAAGTTTAGGCCATCAAAAAGTATTTAGAGAGTTAGCAACAAAGGCTTCTAGAGAGGGATTAAGTTGTGTTGAAAACCAGTTAACTGAGATAGGTAATTTATTAGATAGTATCCCGGCCGATAAAGAGGTTAGAAATATTCCTTACTGGTTCCTAAGGTTACCAGCCTATGAACAATTATTTTTGAAAAAAATCCTTTCAGAAACTAGTAATGTGGCTGACGCCGTGTCTTATCTACCTAGCCGACTACGTTCTTTGCCCCTATTAGCAAACTTTGGTAAACATCAACTACTATTTTTATATCCAGATGGGCGAATAAAAGAATTAGGTCAGGCAAGGCTGCGTTCTAGCCACCTAAGCTCAAGAGATTTAGAAGATGAACCTGCTATTTTAGGTCAAGAGCACAGCAACCGCAATGTAGCGCAAATTTGTCAGTATCTAGGTAAAAGTCGCGCGCTATTTATTCAGACTTTAATTAGCCCCATTGCTTTACCTAGTCAACTATTACCGGATCCACTGCTAGACAAACATAGGCGACATGCTATAGAGCGCCTGCGTTCTGAACACAAAGAAATTAAAATTTATACTACCAATCATCCATTTAATATAGCTAAATACTTAATTTATACAAGTTCTTATGATAAAGATTGCTTAGAGCTATTAACCAGCGTGCAAGAAGAATTATCGCTGCGGAATATTAGCGAGCAAGCTAAAAATTTAAAAATTGATGATAATTTTGCAGCAAATATTGCTAGCCTTCTCGCATTATCTTACGGCTACCCTAAGGCATTTAATCAAATTAGACAATTCATTGAAAATCCGAAGCTTATAGAAGAAATTGGTACTTCTGATGAGCGTTTTATCCAGCAGATTTTTAGTGAATATACTATACCTGAGTCTTTTTGTTCTAGTTTATGGCCAGATAAAGAATTTAATAAAGATAACGTTGTTAAAAGCCTAAATTACTTAATTTCTTTAAAAAGTCGGCCTTTAGCATTTAATTTAGCTAAAAGATTAGCGGACTTAGCACAGCTTTGTTGCGAGTACCATAAAGTGCTTAATTCAGGCTATGGTACAGCAACAATTTTTGATTATCGTTGTAGGGAATTATGGTTAAGTTCAGTTGAGAATTTAATTATTATGTTTATAGAAGGGCTTAGTTATGGTTCCTGCGTGAGTGGTAAGGATAGAAAAGCACTGGAAATAATTCATACCGATACTATGTTAATTTATCATGAAATTTATGGTGCTTGGCCAAGCTTTTTTGATAATAAAGAAGCAAGAGGACATTTTGAACGTATCCTATCGGATTTATATGTTACCTGGCATGCACATGTTCATGCAGGCCGTAATGCCGACGGTGCACAAGGTATTAAAACACCAGCTAATTACTTACCTAAAGATGTAGTAGAAGCCATTAAATTAAAAGCAGGTAAACATGCGTTAATGATAGATGATAGACTAGCTACTAATAATGAAGTTAGGCGGATTGCTGGGATTACATCTTATATTAAACCTGGTTATGCTCGCTGTGTTGCGGCTACAATGCGACTATCTGAACCAAGCTTAGAAAAAATATTGGAAGCAATTAAATTGTTAATAGGTGAAAAAGGATACTGGCAGAAGCAGCTAACTTATCGTATGTTTGCTGCAGCTATTTCACCGAAAGGTATCGCTCAGATCCAACAAATATTTAACGAGGTAATTGAGCCCCAAGGTTTATCTTTAGAATCTAAAATTCGTATGCTTGCTGATATCTATCATATTGTTTTAAATAGGCCAGCAGACTCTGAATTAAGATTGGGTGGAACAAGGACAGTCTATAAAAGTATAATGAGTTTATATGAATCAGCTGATCCCGAAGCTCAAGTTGATTTAGTTTTACAAAAGTTACAAGAAACTAAAACCAAATCTTTTGAAGATAATGTAAAAGAGACAAATCAAGTATTATCAAACTAGCCTAATTTAAAGAGAGTTTATAGATACTCTAAGGGGAGAAAAATGTTAAATATTAATACAGGGATAATTTGTGACATTATTGTCAAAGCGCGGCAATTTCAAGCAAAAGAAGAGGTAAGCTTTCCTGAGATGACGGACGATATGGATGCATCTTATGTTTTAGCTGATTATGCTGACGATCTTGTTTATCAAGAAGTCGTTGGTGCAATTAATAATCTAAGGCCTGATCAGCAAGCAACACTTGTGGCTTTAATGTATTTAGGTAGAGGTGATTATGTGCCTGAGGAATGGAATGAAGCATTAGCTTTTGCAATAGAGCGCTGGACTGAGCATACTGGTGAATATCTGCTTTCTAGGCCAACTATGCCTGATGACATAGAACGAGGTTTAGAGGCTATGGATCTATCATGTGATGAATAATAGAAAAATATAATATTATAGTTATCTTTACCAAACCATCTATTGGACTAAGAGGTGTTCTAAGCCATAATAGAGCGCTTGCAATTGCGTTACCTTTTGACAGCAAAGAATAATACCTGGCATAAAGGAAGCTCTATCAATACTATCATGCATAATAGTTAATGTCTCACCTGGATTACCAAATATTACTTGCTGCCTTGCCATTATACCTGGTAAACGCACTGAATGAACGGGAATTCCATGATACTTGCCACCACGGACCCCAGGAATTAACTCATGACTTCGGTCTTCTATTTCTGATACATTTCGTGTAGCAGCGATCATTTCTGCAGTTTTCATAGCAGTTCCTGAAGGAGAATCAAATTTTTGGGGATGATGAGCTTCAATAATTTCTACTTCTGAAAGATAACGCGCTGCAAGTGTTGCAAACTGCATCATTAGAACGGCGCTAATTGAAAAATTAGGCGCAATAATGCCACCTAATTTTTTGTTCTCGCATAATAATTTTAGATGCTGAATTTGCTCTTGTTTTAAACCTGAGGTGCCAATAACAGGATGCGCACCACTATCAATAATAGTTAAACAATTAGCGTAAACACAATCAGCACGTGTTAAATCAATGACTATTTGTGCTTGTGTAGCAATAATGGTGGCACTTAGATCGTCATGTCGTGATAGAGCGCCAACCAATTTAAAATCAGGGTGATTGGCTATTGTTTCACAAGCAAGAGTACCCATTTTACCACGCGCGCCATTAACGATAACGCCAATCGTCATAATTTAGCTCCTACATTGCAAATATAAGCTACTTATTAACTATTCTTTCCCAAACTTCTTTTTTTTCAGAGCTTGATTTTCTTTTACTGTACGCATTGCCCATATTGTTGCAGGAGGCCAGCCAATTAAAGTGGCTTGCATAAATAGCGCTACTACTGCTCCGCCTGGATTATCATAAATTAATAACACTAACCAAGGAAAAGCAAAAGCAAGAAAGCCCCAAAACATTTTGTTTAACATTTCTAGGTACCCACTTGATTAATTTAATTTAATTTAATATACACAATTCTCACTAATTAGCGACCCTTTTTAATCTAGATCTCGTACAAAATGTTTCGCATTTTACGGGATAATGTTCGTAGCGACATAAAAGAGCCTTTCTTTGATTATATTATTCCTTTAATTAAAAACCAAAGTTTACTACCACCAGTATTAGTTAAATTATTGCATTAAAGCAACAAGTATTGTACCTTAATCCAGCATTAATGGGCGAATTTAGTTTGCCTGCTTTAGTTAAAAAAGAATAATTTTTGCATTATGAGTTAGTTTCGCTTAACATCGCGCAATATTTTCAAACATTGTACTTAAGTTCTTCAATTAAGGTATCAAGCATGAGAAGGTACGAACTTCATCCTTACACTGCTGCAATTAATAAAGCACAAAAAAATCAATCAAAAAAAGCTAAAAGTGATGCATTGTCATGGTTAGCGACAACTTTTCCGCAGGCTTTTGACAGTACAGTGCGTATTCGTCCTTTAAAGGCAGGTATTATGAGCGATATTTTGCAACATGCGGATAAAGCACATTCGTTAGGCATTTCTCGTAGTAAGATTCGTGAAGCCGTTGTCTTATTTACGCGTCGATTAGACTATTTAATTTGTTTAAAAGCTAGAGAAATGCGTATTGATTTAGAGGGAAATCCAGTTAGCCCTGTTACGGAAGAAGAGGCTGAACGTGCTGCGCTTAAAATTAAGAAGCGTATCGAAAAAAATATACGCAATACTCGCAGTACAATGGTAGTTAAACCTGCAAGCAATAATTTATTAAAACAGCCCAACAAAACCAGTTATCAAGCAAGTAATCCTAACCTATCTAGCCATAGTTCTCATGAGGCACACTATATTGAAAAGCCACCACTTTTTAGTACAGCTAATAGTATAAATACTATTCATAAGCAGCCTACGGTGATTGTAAAGCATAAGCCTTTGCGTCAATATGATCCAAGCGCAGTAGCTCGTCTAAAAGAAAAATTGGGCATAGCTCGTAAAAATGAAGAATAGGTTAAAAAGTTATTTCTATTTAGCTAATAAATTGTGATTACAGCATAAGAAAGATAAAGTTCTTTTTATATTGTTAAATGAATGGTATGCCGAAGATGTTTAAGTATAGGATATAGAATCTAAATCAAAATAGGCTAGCTTGATATTAAAATAAGTTTATTTTTTTGTATTAAACGTTGGCTTTATTGAAAACTTAAATAATTTAAGCCACTCATTGGTTAAAGGTTGTATAAAACCCTGCATTTAGCACAGGATTTTATACGTTTATATTTTTATATTAAAGTAGACTTATAAGTTGTTCTGCTTACCCTGAAACCTGGATAATTTCCATACAATTTGTTCCACCAGGTTCACCTATAATTTGGCCACGAGTTAATAAAACAAAAGAACCAACTTGCAACAACTGTAGGCTAATTAAGTGGTGAATGATGGCCTTTTTTATAAGCTCCACTTGTAAAGGATGAAAATCATATAGAATAGGAAAAATATTATTTACTAAACTGAGTTTATTGACTGTCCTAGGGTTTGCGCTAATTGCATAAATAGGTACTTTACTTTGATGCCGCGACATCCAAGTTGCACTCGCACCTGATTCGGTTAATGCAACAATAGCTTTAATAGGAAAGTGATTGGCTGTATACATCGTTGCCATCGCAATAGCTTGATCAGCACGATCATAATGGCACGTGTCTTTCTCAGGTTTGTTATATAGAAAAGCAGCATGCTTTTCAGCACTTAAACAAATCTTATTAACCATTTCAATAACTTTAACGGGATATTGGCCTGTGGCCGTTTCAGCTGACAACATAACTGCATCAGTGCCGTCAAGAATGGCATTTGCTACATCAGATACTTCAGCCCGAGTTGGTTGTGGCTGATAAATCATAGACTCCATCATTTGTGTCGCAGTGATAACGACTTTATCCAATCGTCTTGCTTGTTCAATAATTTTCTTCTGAATAGCAGGAACTTCTGCTTCACCTATTTCGACACCTAAATCACCACGAGCTACCATCACAGCATCAGCAACATTAATAATTTCTGCTAGATTCTCTAGTGCTTCCGTTCGCTCTATTTTTGCAATAATAGGGATGTTAGGTGTATTTAAGTTAGCTAACAGTTGACGTGCTTCTAGAATATCTTTCCCGTCTTGCACAAAGGATAGCGTTAAGTAATCAACTGAAATTTCAACAGCTGTACGCATGTCTTCTTTATCTTTTTCTGTTAAAGCACGCGCAGCTAATCCACCCCCTTTGCGATTTAAACCTTTATTATTTTTTAAAATGCCTCCTTCAATAACCCTACAAAAAATACGTGATTTCTCAATTTTGGTAACGGTTAATTCAATAAGTCCATCATTTAGTAATAAAGTATCTCCAGGTGACACCTCTTGACATAATGCAGAGTAAGTTACGCCTACAAAGGTGTTGTTTCCTAATTCTTTAGTGGCACAATCAAGAATAAATTCCTGGTTAGGAATAAGATTAATTTGACCTTCTTGAAATTTACCAATTCGTAGTTTTGGTCCTTGCAAGTCAGCCATAACTGCAAGCGGTCGATTTAATTCCTGGGCAATCATTCTGGCTGTTGCAATTGTTTTAAGTATAGATTGATCTGCATGGGAGAAATTAACTCGCAATACATCAACACCAGCAGCTAAAATAGCTTTTAAAGTTTCTGGTGAGCTGCAAGCAGGGCCAAGGGTAGC
The DNA here is from genome assembly GCF_052527395.1 of Legionella pelazae. Lineage (NCBI taxonomy): Bacteria > Pseudomonadati > Pseudomonadota > Gammaproteobacteria > Legionellales > Legionellaceae > Legionella > Legionella pelazae. The sequence goes on along the minus strand of NZ_JBNVZS010000008.1, from coordinate 119,058 downwards.
AACAATTTTAGTTCTTCGATGTAGCATGGGCGCGTTCTTCCAAGATAGCCACAGCCGGCAAGACTTTTCCCTCTAAACATTCAAGGAATGCGCCGCCGCCTGTAGAAATGTATGATATTTGTTCGGTTAAATTGTATTGATCAATGGCTGCTAACGTATCACCGCCACCAGCAACTGAAAAAGCGTCACTGTCTGCAATAGCAATTGCTACTGCTCTAGTCCCATAGGAAAATTGAGCAAATTCAAAGACACCAACAGGTCCATTCCAAATAATAGTTTTAGCCTTATCAATAATATCTAGGTATCTACTGACGGTATCTGGGCCAACATCCATAATCATGTCGTCACTAGCAACATTTGTAAGAGACTTATTAAAAGCAGGGCAGTTTTCATTAAATGATTTACCAACTACAACATCTGAAGGTAGGAGAATTTTACAATTATTTTTGGTAGCTGATTCTAAGATTGCTCGTGCTTCATCGAGTAAGTCATCTTCACTAAGTGATAAACCTATCTCAAAACCTTGCGCTCTTAAAAAGGTATTGGCGATACCCCCACCGGGTATAAGGTAATCAACTATTTCTGCTAAGTGATTAAGCAATGATAATTTAGTGGACACCTTTGCACCGCCTACAATAGCAACAATAGGTTTTTCCGGTGCTTTCATTACCGTTTCAACTGCTTCTAGTTCACGTATTAGTAGAGGGCCTGCAGCTGCGATTGGAGCAAATCTTGCAACACCATAGGTGGAAGCTTGGGCACGATGAGCTGTACCAAATGCATCCATAATAAAAATATCACATAAAGCAGCTAATTTTCTCGCTAACTGCTCATCATTCTTTTTCTCACCAGGATTAAACCGTACATTTTCACAAACAACTACTTCTCCTGGTTTAACAGATACACCTTCTAAATAATTTGCCTCAAAGCGCACTGGATAATGTAATTGCCCCGCTAGGTAATTAGCAACGGGCTCAAGCGAGAAACGCCTTTCAAATTTTCCTTCTTCAGGCCGGCCTAAATGTGATAGAACAATCACTGCAGCCCCAGCTTCAAGCGCTTGCTGTAAAGTTGGTATAGCTGCTTGCAATCGCTGATCGCTGGTAATTATTCCATCTTTAATAGGCACATTTAAATCTTCGCGAATTAAGACACGTTTATCACGTAAATCTAATTCACTCATTTTAAGCAAATTCATGACTAAAATCCCTTAACGACTCATCATACAACTAGCAGTATCGAGCATACGATTAGAGAAACCCCATTCATTGTCATACCAAGCAACCACTTTAACTAAATTGCCCAAAACTTTTGTTTCGGTTGTATCAAAAATAGCGGATGCAGGACAATGGTTAAAATCACAAGAAACTAAAGGATCCTCATTAATATGTAAAATATTACTCTTAGCACGACGCATAATATCATTGATTTCTGAGGCATTTGTTTCACGTGTAGCTGTAAACGTTAAATCGATAACAGACACATTTAACGTTGGTATACGCATAGCAAAACCATCTAGTTTACCATTTAATTCAGGTAACACGAGTCCAACAGCAGACGCTGCCCCTGTTTTAGTAGGAATAATTGAGTGCGCAGCAGCACGGGCGCGTCTTAAGTCACTGTGACTGCCATCAAGTAACATTTGATCATTCGTGTAGGCGTGTACAGTGTTGACTAAACCATGTTCAATTCCTATCGCTTCATGTAAAGCCTTAACGACTGGTGCAAGGCAGTTTGTGGTACAAGATGCATTAGAGACAATAATATCACTTGCACTTAAGCTCTGATGATTTACACCATAGACAATAGTTGCGTCTACATCTTTACCAGGCGCTGAAATTAATACCCTTTTGGCACCCGCATCAATGTGTTGCATTGCCTTTTCGCGATTGGTGAATAAACCAGTGCATTCTAAAACAACATCAACATCTAATTCCTGCCAAGGCAATGCTTTCGGATCGCGTTCAGCGAAAACACGAATCGCATGACCATTAATAACAAAACTATCTTCTTTAACAGTAATTTCATGACTAAAGCGGCCATGCGTGGTGTCATAACGGGTTAAATGGGCATTCGCTTCTAGGCTAGATAAATCATTTATAGCAACAATTTCAAATTCATCTTGTCGATTATACTCATAAATTGCCCGTAAAATACAACGACCGATCCGCCCATAACCATTAATTGCAACTCTCAGCGCCATACTTTTCTCCAGAATGAAAGATTCATTATGAATCAATTAAAAGTTATTAATAACATCAATTAAGTGCTCTACTGTAATTTTTAAATAAACGTAAGCCTCACTAGCTGGTGCAGACACACCAAAGCGATCTAAGCCAATAACCGCGCCATCTAAGCCTACAAAACGATACCAATAATTAGTTGCGGCTGCTTCAATGGCAATACGTTTGCGTATTTTATTAGGTAAAACAGACTCCTGATACGCTTTGTCCTGAGCAATGAACAGTTCACAACATGGCATAGAAACGACACGTATCTTTTTACCTTGTTCCTCATTTAACTGTTTTGCTGCAGTAATGGCTAAATGAACCTCAGATCCTGTTGCTATCAGGATAACTTCTGGCTCATTTTCGCAATCAATAACGGTGTATCCACCTCGGCTAATAGCTTCAAAGGCATTGTCTTGATGAATTAGAGCAGGTAAATTTTGCCGTGATAATAATAAAGAAGAAGGACCTGTATGATGAGTTAGGGCCTGATACCAAGCAACGGCAGTTTCTGTCGAGTCAGCTGGTCGCCAGACATGCATATTAGGTGTCATTCTTAACATAGCAGCATGTTCAACTGGTTGATGAGTCGGCCCATCTTCGCCAAGACCAATTGAGTCATGAGTAAAAACATAAATAACACGTTGCTTCATTAAGGCACTTAAGCGAATGGCATTACGTGCATAATCTGCAAAGACTAGAAATGTTCCCCCATAGGGGATAAAGCCCCCATGTAAGGCTAAGCCATTCATAATAGCAGCCATACCAAATTCTCGTACACCATAATAGATGTAATTTCCAGAGCAATCTTTGGCTGTCAGAGGTTTACTGCCCGACCAGTTCGTATTATTTGAGCTGGTTAAATCTGCAGAGCCGCCTAACATTTCAGGCAACATTTTTGCATAATATTCAATACAGGCTTGTGAACTTTTACGTGTTGCTATTGCCTTAGTTTGCAAACAACACTCATTAACAAATTCTTTTCCTAAGGTGTTCCAGTTATCCGGTAAGTCACCATTGATGCGTCGTAAAAATTCATGATATTGTGCTTTATTTTTTTGCTGATATTGATGACACAATTTCAACCAATCATTTTCATCGCGCTTCCCTTGCTCGACATGATTCCACTGGCTATAAATTGAGTCAGGAATGGTAAAAGGCTCATGAGACCAACCCAACTTTAATCTTACTTGCTCAATATTGGTATTGCCTAGCGGTGAACCATGACATTTTTCACTGCCTGCAACAGGCGATCCAAAGCCAATAATTGTTTTGCAAATAATTAAACTTGGCTTATCTGTTTGAGCCTGTGCTTGTTTAATTGCTTCTTCAATCGCTTCTGGATTATGACCATCAACCTCTTCAATAACATGCCAATGATAAGCCTTAAATCGAGTCGCGGTATCATCAGTAAACCAAGCATCCACTTTACCATCAATAGAAATACCATTGTCATCATAAAAGACAATTAACTTTCCTAATTTTAAAGTACCCGCTAGCGAGCAAACTTCATGTGATAAACCTTCCATTAAACAACCATCGCCGACAAAGACATAAGTAAAATGGTTAACAATTTCTAGGTTTGGTAAATTAAATTGATGGGCTAAAGTCTTCTCAGCAATTGCCATACCTACTGCATTGGCTAAACCCTGGGCAAGAGGGCCGGTGGTTGTTTCAACACCAGGCGTATCTGCATGTTCAGGATGGCCAGGTGTTTTCGAGTGCAGTTGTCTGAAGTTTTTTAAATCATCAATAGATAAATTATATCCGGTTAAATGCAATAAAGAATAAAGCAGCATAGAGCCATGACCATTTGATAGAACAAATCGATCGCGGTCAAACCAATGAGGATTACTTGGGCTATGCTTTAAAAATTTTTGCCACAAAACGGTAGCAATATCTGCCATACCTAAAGGCATACCCGGATGACCTGATTGGGCTTGTTCAACAGCATCAATACTTAAAACGCGAATTGCGTTCGCTAATTCGTTTGTAGAACTCATTTACTCTCTTAGCTTAACATCGAGATGGCTATTGTCGCTCAGAAGTTGTGATTCAGCAAGATAATACAACAGTAAATATTATAGTCTAACTGATCGTAAAAAGCTCGGGATTGAATTTTATTTAACTATTAAGATCGCTGGTATTTATTAAAAATGATCAAGATTGTTTAAATAAGTGTCTATTGTTGATTTTGTTGACAAAGTTGGTAACAATTTAGCATTAAAATAAATAAGAGCAACTTTTAGGATAAAATATGACTGCTGTAATGCGCCGCCTACAAGAGACAATAAAAATTATACCTTTGAAAGATAAGCGATTATGGCAATTCAGTGAACAGCTAAACAATAAAAAAATTGAATTTTTTCTTCCTTTAATTAAACAGCATAACTTACTTAATCTTGAATATAATGTACTCTGTACGCAACTGGTGCATAATTATACGCGTAAAAATTATGATTCTGAACAGTTAAAAATAGAGCTCATAACAGCGCTTATGATGGCTGAGTTATTAGCTCATTTATATCAAAATTATCTCGTAGTACCGCGTGAAGTTATTCGCTTGCAGAAAGAACAAGAGATATATAGGCAATTACTAATCCACACAGACGTCAAATTTCCATCAGCTAATATTTTTAATATCGAACCTTCTAATAATTTTACGCAAAAAATTCGAACTAATATTGCCCAAATTAATTGGCTGCGTCTTTTCTTAATTCGTAGCAAGCGCGTGTTAAATACCTGCGTGCCCTTGGCTAAAGATTTAGAAAAGTTTTGCCTTTTTGTTGCCGCATTGGATAAATATGCTAATCCTGTTGTTTCTTATTTGGGATGGTTATTTTTTATCCCGCGCTTATCTACTAACCTGTTTTTATTGTTCAAGCACTTAATTCCTGGCTTTTGGATGGGAAAAGATGAGAGAAATATAGGTTTGACTACCCGTTTAAATGCTCAGTTACAGCGCCGATGGCCTGAGATTGGTAATGATGTTGCTTGGATGACCGGCGGCATTTTAAATTGTTTTATTTTGCTTGGGCCGTTAGCGCCCTTTAGTGTTTACGTTAATGTTGCTCTTTTTGGTTACGATGTTCTTTTAGCAAGCATAAGAGCAATGATTGAAATTAAGCGTCTACACGCTTTAAAAGAAGAATATAATCAGTTAGCAGATAGTATGAAAGGCCAAGGCGATACGCAGGAGCTAATTGAAATTTATGAGTATCAACAACATCTAAATACGCAATTAAATTATGAATATAAAAGACTACTATTCGGTGTATGTAATACAACAGCGTTATTGCTTGCTGCTTCAATAACAATACCTATTTTTGTTGCCTCGCCCCTGGTTCCCTTCATTAGTGCTTTGCTTATCGTATCGATAACAGTTGCTGGTTATCTAGCTTGGCAAAATATTGAGAAGAAAAGGCCAGTCGAGAAAGTTGAGAAGTTATTAAATTTACCGTCGCCTTTAACCTCGAATAGCTTTTTTGCAACTAAGCAAGGCTTACAAAAATCTAGCGGAGATTTAGAGCCATTAAATTCATCAGTAGAATTGAATCAATGGTAAGCATAGAGTGATTCTTAACTTAATGCTACAATTTTTCTTTTTGCCGAGAAAATTATGTCACAGACTGCGTTGCCTAAATTTAGTCAAGTTAAGCCAGATACTTTTGTTGAGCAACTTGATACTTTATTGCAAGAAAATTTACAAAAGATTGCTGAATTGCTTAAACAAAGACAGCCTTTCACCTGGCATAGTTTAATGCAGCCGCTTGAAGAGATGGAAGATTTTCTAGAACGTTTTTGGTCACCTATGTCGCACTTGCATGCAGTAGTTAATTCTAAAGCGCTGCGCGATTGTTACCAAGCATGTTTACCAAAATTATCAGCCTATGAAGCTGCCATCGGTCATAATGACGCTTTATATAAAGCTATCGAATCTATTGATGCAGAAGATTTAAATGTCATTGAGCAAAAAATAGTAGCAGATACACTGAAAGATTTTGAACTTTCCGGGGTAGCATTATCGAAAGAAAATAAAGTTCGTTTTGAAGCTATCCAAACAAGGCTTTCCGAATTATCAAATCAGTTCGAAAATCATGTTCTTGATGCAACTCAAGCATTTAGCCTTCATCTTACTGATGAGAGTAGGCTAAAAGGTTTGCCTCAGCATGCTTTGCAGACGGCTAAAGAGCTAGCGGCTGAAAAAGGCTTAGAAGGTTGGATTCTAAATTTGGAATTTCCAAGCTATTTAGCAGTAATCACTTATGCTGATGATCGAGCTTTGCGGGAAATGTTTTATCAAGCGTATGTTACACGAGCTTCCGAGCAAGGCCCTTATGCTGGCCAATTTGATAATGGTCCCATTATTGATGAAATACTTGCCCTACGCCATGAGAAAGCTAAATTATTAGGTTTTGCTAATTATGCTGAATTATCTTTAGCAACTAAAATGGCTTCATCAACCAGTGAAGTTAGCCATTTTCTCCTTGATTTAGCAGAGCGAGCTCACTCCCAGGCTAAAAAAGATATAGAAAGTCTAAAGCAATTTGCCCAATCAGAATATCAATTAGAAAAAGTAGAGCCATGGGATATTGCGTATTTATCTGAGAAAATGCGTCATAAGTATTATGATTTATCCCAGGAGGATTTACGGCCCTATTTTCCATTAAATAAGGTCATGGCAGGGCTATTTACAATTATTGAACGTTTATATGGCATTCGATTAGAAATAGTACCTAACGTTGATACATGGCATCAAGATGTTACCTGTTATCGTTTAATTGATGAACATAATATCGAACGCGGTTTTATTTATATGGATTTATTCGCTAGGCAAAATAAGCGGGGCGGCGCTTGGATGGATTCATTACAAAGCAGACGACGTGTTAATGGTAGACACATCCAGCCACCCATAGCAACTTTAACTTGTAATTTTGCTAAGCCAGGTGCTAATAAAATGGCAACTTTATCCCATGATGAGCTTTCTACCTTGTTTCATGAGCTTGGTCATTGTCTACATCATGTTTTAACGCAAGTTGACTACTTGGATGTTTCAGGAATTCATGGTGTAGAATGGGACGCTGTTGAACTTCCCAGTCAGTTTTTTGAGAATTGGTGCTGGGAAAAAAGCGCCCTTGAATTATTGGCTGAGCATGTTGAAACAGGCGAACCCTTACCTGATAGCTTATATCAAAAATTGATTGCTGCTAAAAATTTTCAGTCTGCTATGGCTATGATGCGTCAATTAGAATTTTCTTTATTCGATTTTCGTATTCATCAAGAATTTAATGCAGAGCAGAAGCAATTTGTACAAACAATTTTAAATCAAGTTCGCAGCCAAACAACAGTCGTTCCAATCGCTAAATATAATCGTTTTCAGCATAGTTTTTCTCATATTTTTGCTGGCGGTTATGCAGCGGGTTATTACAGTTATAAATGGGCTGAAGTCCTCTCAAGTGATGCATTTGCACGCTTTGAGGAAGAAGGAATTTTCAATCCTAAGACTGGCCGAGATTTTCTCCATTCAATTTTAGAAGTAGGTGGTTCAAAAAAAGCGAAAGATGCCTTTATAAGTTTTAGGGGCCGACCTGCCGCAATTGATGCTCTATTGCGTCATAATGGAATAAATTAGTCTAAGTTGTAAAAAATTTAGTGAGTAGGTTAAAAATAAGTGACTGTAGTCAGGCTAAATGATCATTTAAAGCCTGCAATATTTAAAAAATATGATATACTTAAAGTGTTCCTAAAAGGGGGGCGACTTGGCTTCGACGCGGGTTGCGAAACCTAAGGTGCATGCCGAGAACTTGAGAGAACTCTCGTAAATCAATCTCACTTAAATATAAATGCAAACGATGAAAACTTTGCAGGTGAAGCTATCGCTGCGTAAGCATTGATAGTGTAACCGCACCGTGCGCTGCCATAAAACCAGCGCCCCGTTGACCGAGCTCGCTTATCGGTATCGAATCAACGGTCATAGAAGATAAGCTAGCTTCTATAGTTGTCTCGGCTATAAAGGTGAAATTAAGAGACTAGCTGTGTTAAATCCTGCCTGTCGGAGAGGACACAGCGAATACTAAAAGACAAGGCTAAGCATGTAGATCTAAGGGCAGAGGATTTGCGGACGCGGGTTCAATTCCCGCCGCCTCCACCAATTAAAGATTCAGTAACATCCAGTGAAGTCCTAAAATTCCTTGTAAATAAAGGATTTTCCACTAAATCATATCTCATATCATCCTAACAAATCTATTGACAGCCTTGGGCAACTGTGGGCAAGATCACGGACAACGGATGTCTTGTAGTAGTAATGAATTGCCCACATGCCCTTAACTGATGTATCCATTCATAGTGCCAAGATTGCAGAAAAAATCTATAAAATGGTGGATGAGCGAGGCTTATATTTAGAAGTTGCCCCTTCTGGCGGTAAGTGGCGGCGTTTCAGGTATCGCTTCGAAGGTAAAGATAAACGAATTTTTAGGTACTTATCCTGATATTAGTTTAAAAGAGGCGCGCGATAGAAGGGATGAATGCCGTAAGATGGTTGCAAATGATATTGATCCTAGTGAGCATCGCAAAGCCAAGAAGGCAGCAAGAATTGAAAATGCTGCAAACAGTTTTGAAGTGGTAACTAGAGAATGGTTTTTAAAATATTCCTCCCAATGGACAGAAAGTCACGGAAGTAAAATTATTAGGAGGTTGGAGCGAGACGTTTTTCCATGGATCGGTAATAATCCAGTTGCAGACATTAATGCACCTACGCTTTTAACGGTGGTTCGCCGAATAGAAAGTCGAGGAGCAATAGAAACGGCTCACCGTGCATTAAGCAATTGTGGGCAAGTATTCCATTATGCTATTGCAACAGGTCAGGCTGTGCGTGATCCTTCCCAAGATTTGCGAGGCGCATTAACACCAGTGAAAGAAACACATTTTGCAGCTGTTTACTGAACCCAAAGATGTGGCTAGGCTACTAAGAGCTTTGGATGATTACGAGGGGACATTAATAGTAAAATGTGCCTTACGCTTAGCACCATTAGTATTTGCTCGCCCAGGAGAACTTCGTAAGGCAGAGTGGGATCATATCGATCTTGACACTGCAGAATGGCGTTATATTGTTACAAAAACTGATACTGCTCATATTGTCCCCTCTCTCAGCAAGCCTTATACATACTAAAAGAGCTTTACAGACTGGCCGTGATAAATATGTTTTCCCAAGTGCTCGGGATAAAATCGTCCCATGAGTGATAATGCGATTCTAGCAGCTATGCGTCGTATGGGCATTCATAAAGAAGAAATGACAACCCATGGTTTTCGAGCAATGGCTAGGACTATTCTTGATGAAGTGCTTGGGTTTCGACCAAATATTATTGAACATCAATTAGCCCATGCAGTACGTGATCCTAATGGGCGAGCTTATAATCGTACAGCACATTTAAGTGACCGTAAGAAAATGATGCAGGCTTGGCCGAACTATTTGGATGAAATAAAAACAGACAAAATATCCTCCTGAAAATTTAAATTACTAGTGTATTACTTGTAGGTTTTGGCAAATGCTGTTAAATATCGAAGTCTAAACAAATTATTTAAAGCTATATTGCATAATAAATGAAACAGCATGAATAATTAACGAATACAGGTCTTGCCAGCTTTGATGTATTAATTTTCGAATTCTTGTTTTAATAAGGGATAAAAATTAGAATCAATATTGTCTGTTAGTATGTCTTTTTTGTTTAATCCATGCATAAAGCACACTTTGTTCATAAAAATTATGAATGACTATATCTTGTAGTATGGGAAGTAAATTAATCCAAAAATCTAAGTATAGAATATTTATGAATAGAACATTAGAAGATCTCGAAAGCAAAGCATTAAAATTTTGGCCTATTAAACTTTCCGAAAAAGAGAAAAGCTCGAGTATTATACCTGCCCTTATTGAAACTCAGGACAAATTTATTAGCTTATTAAATCTTGCTGATAAAGATCCCTTTGCATGGAAGCAAGCGATAACTTTGTCAAAAATTATGCATGCTAATTTATTTCTGAAACATTTAATGGTCTTGGCTGATCTTGGTGGAGAAAAGCTAATGCGGTTAAAAAAAGAGCTGCTCTTCTACCTCCCTGGGCAAATAATGAAATTTACTTGGAATGGTACGAATTATGAATACCTATTTAAATCCCTAAATAGCTCAAAGACTTGGAGTAATACAGCATTAAAGGTAGATGGTGTAGGTTTATTACTTGAACATGCTGTTACACCTGCAGTTGAAGATGTAATCAATCTTATACTTTTTGGAGGCTTAACAATAAATGCTAATTTACCTCAAGAAGTATTAGATAAGTGTATTATTGGAACTCTAATAGGAGAAAATGAAAAATTAGAGGACTTTGTTAAGCAACGATATATATGGGTAAGTAGAATTACGGGAGGGGCCACAGCAAATGCTTTAGGTAATCTTGCTCAGGCCTATGTAATTGAATACCTTCAAAATAAACTTCCTAATTGGAATTTTGGGAAAAAAACAATTCCTGGAATTTCTCAAAATGCTCGTACTTTAATGGCTTGTGATATTGTTGCAGAATCTCCGAAAAAAAATTATTGTGCAATTGAAGTTAGTTTTCAGGTAACTACCAATAGTGTGATTGAAAGAAAAGCAGGGCAAGCAAGGGCTCGGCAGATAAATCTTCATAATGCAGGTCATAAAATAGCATATATAATAGATGGCGCTGGAAACTTTGAAAGAGCATCTGCCCTAAAATCGATTATCGAATTTAGCGATTTTACAGGGACGCTTAGAGATGATGAGTTAGATGGTCTTTGTGATTTTCTTTTATCAATTGACGAGGTAATCTAAAATGGCACATTTAAGTGAGCATAGCTCACCTTTGCAAATCATAAAGAAGGGAGATGGCTTAGAGTATCCTTCCCATGAAGGGCCTAATGTCGAATTTATATATCTACCTTATTATAATAACCTTAACGAAATTTCCAATAAAGAATCTCTTTATATGGCTTTAAATGATTTGCTTGCCCATACGAATGAGCAATCAATTATTGCTGTATTAACTTCTTCGTTTTTTGCCGTTGATTTTTTATCACAATTACCAGAAAAAATTCATTTGAAACTTTGGATTTCAATAAAACTTTCTAATGCTGAAAGAGTATTAACGAGCTTTGATCAATCTAATGCTGCCTTAATTATACTATCAAAACATGACAAAGCTTTAATTCATACCAAAACAAGAATTAGTTATACTTATTGCCCTGCCTGCGATAAAACCACAAAAGACTATGGCGGAAAGAAACATCTATACCACCAGTATGGAACACTTATGTCAGATGTTTGGCGTGATATCTCTATAGATTTTGAGAAGGAGCCTGAACAGATTATTAATCGTTTGTCTGATTTATTTGGCTTAGAAGAATTTAATGCTATAAATTATTTTGATTGGAGATTAAATTATCCCAAAAATAATGCGAAGCCCAAATATAAACAATATAAGAATTTGAAGGTAGAAACATTAGAATTTGATTCTCTTTTGTTAAATATGGATTGTCTTGAGTCGCTACAAAGTTTACCTTCAAATAGTATAGATTTTTGCTTTGCAGACCCTCCCTATAACATTCAGAAAAAATATGAAAATTGGAATGATGGAATAGATATAATAGATTATTTTGAATGGTGCGATAAATGGTTATGTGAGCTTGCAAGAGTTTTAAAGCCTGGTTGTACATTAGCAATTCTTAATATTCCACAATGGTGTGTCCGTCATTATAAATATTTATCAAGCATTCTAGATTTTCAAGATTGGATTGTTTGGGAAGGCTTAAGTTTACCAGTAAGAATGATAATGCCTGCTCACTATTCTATTTTATGTTTCTCGAAGGGAGCACCAAGAAATCAGCCGGGTTTTCTTCGTAAAAATCACTCTCCAATAGAATTAGATGCTCTTACTACAGTTAAAGAAAATTACTGTAATCGTCCCAGTTGTATTAAAAGAAGAAGACAAGAAATAGACGATACTCAAACTGCTACAAATATTTGGTGGGATATTCATAGATTAAAACATAATAGTAGACGAGTGGATCATCCTTGCCAATTACCTCCAGCTTTAATGCGCCGACTTATATCTTTCTTCACAAATGAAAATGAAATTGTTTTAGATCCATTTAATGGAGCAGGAACAACTACTTTAACATCAGCCCAATTGCATAGGCGTTTTATTGGTATAGAGCTTTCTGAGTATTATCACCAAATTGCTCTAAACCGTCATCAAGAGTTAGTACAAGGCATAGATCCTTTCAGGAAAAACGATGGAACACCTAAAGCGAAAAACAGTAGAGTAGAAAGATTAGAAAAACAAGCTTATAAGGTGAGTAAAAAAGTACTACAATTAGAAATTAAGCAAATTTGTGAGAAAATTGGACATATTCCATCTCGAGAAGAGGTGCTAGAGTATAGTAGTTACCCAATAGAATATTTTGATAATTATTTTATTAATTGGGGTGAGGTGACTGCTGCAGCAAGAACAACGGGCATGAAAGAAGATAAGTTTGAAAATAAATACTTGAATATCGAATTGTCTGAAACTTAATTACTACTTTTCTTTCAATATTTGTAATACTAGTGCAAGAGTTAATCAGGAATATGATCATATTCTTGATTAGCATCCATCATAAGAATTAAATAAATTTTGATTATTATTAAAAAGACCTTAGAACTTCCAAAGTATCAGTAATTTAATTTAAAGGTTTCATTTGTTTAATATAAAAATTTTATCGGATAAGTCTTTATATTTCGCGTAAAATTTTATTAATTTAGAAAAATATAAGTTTTCCAAGCGATTTCGGTAAAATCAGGATCATAGCTTGGCTGGAAAGCAGTCGTTGGCGCACCAACTTAAAAGATATAATTTAAGGAAAGCGAAAAATTGATATTAAAACTTGGCGCAGAAAAAGGGCTCTCGACATTGCCTCTTTTATTGGTAATTTTCTTGAAATAATTAAAGCTCATCTTCTTTGGAAATTTTTAGGAATTTTATTTGCTACCATTGTCAAAGGTACCACTATATCCTTATCGTCATTGAGCCTTATAAAACTTTTTTTTGCATTGTGTATATCAGTTTGCCCTTTGCGAATTGCAAACTACAAACTATTTATTTCAAAATAAAAATGTCTATGAGAGGATAAAATGCGTTTCTGTGTTAAATCATAATTTAGATACTAGATATAAGGGCAACTTTGAGGATAACTTAAAAAAGCTAAATAAAAAGTATAATAATAAACAATAAGTTATAATCTAAATTAAGTAGTCGCCGCCCCACCATATTGACTTCCATAGAATTTAAACGACTCATTCCGCTGATTGTTTCTTCCTTGATATAGACATTTATGCATAATTTTTTTTTTATATTCAATAACATTGCGAAATTTAGTTTTGTAAAATTATCTGTCTTCTTCTTGATAATTAATTTTAAAATTGACCAATTTACACTTAAATGATCTTTTGTTTAGTTTATTTTCCAATATTAGTGTTGAAAATGGGAAGTTGAGGTCTCAATTGTCCTCTCTATAATACTTTTTCATTTTACTTGTTCGGTAATTTAGTTTTATTATTTTATTTTGTATCTATGATATTGCTCTATTTAACTTAATCCATTTCTCACGGTGATAAGGTCATTTTCTCAACATATTATAAAAAATTAGTTCATTATACGTTGTATAATATTAAGAAATCTATATAATGCGCAAATTGTTTATATTTTGTTAAAATTTGTCATGCCCACTTCTATCCTCGCTGGACGATATATTTATTATTATGATTTTCCAAACCAAGTTAATTCAGATTTCATTTCACTTCCACCTGAAGAGAAATATCTTACAGTTACCTCAGAGGATGATAATTATACCCTTGAAGGCAATCGTTTCTCAAAGTATGTAAAAGAAATAAAATTTCAATGTGACGATAAGATGGCATGGATGATGAGTGCAGTTCCCTCTTCATTAGAATCATTAGAGGAAGTGATTTCTCTGAAACAATTATGTGATTATTTTAATACCAGTGACTATTGGAAAAAGAATGGCGATTGGCCTCAAAAAGTAAATGAAGAGCAATTAAGAGCATTTAACATCGAAGTTCTAAGAAATTGGCTTTTTCAGAAAACAGCACGCTATTTTTATGCTCAGAATCAAGATACCCTTCCAAGTTTGAGTGAATATAAAATGCAGCTGGCCATTAATCTGGAGCAATTTAAGCAAGAATTATTGGCTTTAGATGCTCTCTATTTAATGAAGTCAAACTTAGATACTTTTCTTGTTAGCCTTTTGGACAGCTTCAACTTAAGTAATAACCCCAATAACTGCAATGTTATTAACATTTCTGCTGTTAAAAAGATGATAAGGGAAAACGGGCTATTTCCAGATGATATGCAACTTGTTATTAACCCTAATAGTTTTGAATATTGGCAACAAATACACCAAAGAGCAATTAATGAGTTAACAATAATAATAAATAGTTCCATCCTTGATGAGCTGAAAAAAGAATGTGCAGAACGTTGCTCTGGCATACCGTTTGAACATTTGTATACAATTCACTGGCCTACCTCCAAATGCCTTGAGGACAACGCCCCACCATTACGCTTAATGTCTGAGATAAATGAATTTATGGAAAAAATATCTCTTTTTTGGCAACAGCGAAGCAGAATGATTGAAGAAAAAAAGAAAGATTGGAAAGGTTCATCAACAGGTTTTGAAGTTGCAATGCAGCGAACCCATTCGATATTAACCCCCAAACTAGCTAATAATGAAGAATTTATTCAAATTCTATCGGAGGAATTGAAAAAAGTTGCAGCCGAAGACAACGTTATCGAGTCTCTCTCATTGGTTAATACAAACCCCTTACAGATAGTAACCCAAATGCTTAATGACGAACGAGTTAACAATGTAGCCACGTTAGCTCCTGTAATAGTTCGTGATATTCAACATGTTATTGAGCATATGCCAGATAAGTCCACATTAGTGGATCACTCTAAGAATATTCAGGCACTGGCTCAATTTATGGTGAGTGTTCGTTCAGCCTGTAATCGTGCAGCGCTTATAGACCTTTATGATCGTTTGGAACGTAGTACCAGTAAAGAAATAGCTGAAAAAATGATTAGCGATTGGAGTGTGATCGGAACTGACATTCGCGATAGTGCTCGGATGATGACCGAATCTGATAAGCTTCGAATCATCGCCTATGCTCAGGGGAAAATGACAACACAAGAATACTATATGGAAATGGCTAAATTAAGTGTGAAGCTTGAACGAGGGGAGATTACAGTTCAAGAGGACGTGGTAACTAAAATGTTCCCTAAACTTAAGCAGGCGTTAACTCGGTTACCTAAAGAATATTTTGAAGATTTTTCTCTCGTGTTAAAGCGAGCATTTGTACATCAGCAAATTACACATCCTGAAAAATTCCTCCAAAATCCTCACGAAGGGGCTGTTTTTTCCTCATTTGCCTTAGACTCTAGCAAAATTAAGGCGAATAAAGAGCTTGTGCAGCAAAAAATCAAGCATGTGATACAAAATGCAGTTCTGAATGGTCAGGCAGAAAATGAGATTCCTACATTGAAAGAGCTGCAACATCAGATTGAACTCATGGCATTGAGAGAAAAGATTATTGTGGCCGGTGGTGAGTCTTCTTTAACCCCTGTGATTCATATAATAACTAAAGCAAGACAAGAAATCATCGCAACAGCAACTAATTTGTTAGAACAAGTATATGAGAAATGTAAAAAGGAACTGAATGAGTCGTATGAAAGTATTCCTCAGCACATTGATATCTCTTTGAAAAGATCAAAAAGTAAAGCGCTGCGTTCTCTCCATCGCTCTATAGATCAAAAAATTAAAGACAATAAAGATAGTCTGAGCGGGTTAATCAACCAGTATGACAAAATAAAAGAGATTATCTCCCCTCTCAATGATCGGTCTTCCAATAAAATTGAAGCAATGCTGTTAAATGATGTGAAAAAAGATATAGAGTTTTTTAATAAGTGGGGAGATCCAATTCAGTATGAAAGTATTCAAGGATTTGGCGGGGATAGTGAGATATTAGGAGACGGGGTTTGCCAAGCAAATACCTATCGATTAATTACTCGAGAAATGGTTAGCTTACGTAGGAATCAAGCACTCTCCAATTCTCAATGGAAAGCGGAGGTGAAGATATCACAACAAGATCGCTTCAATCAAGCTTTATATCAATTAGGTGTAAGGGAGAAAACTAACGATGATTTATCACAAGCAGTCTCGAAACGTCTTCATCTTAAGAAAATTCAAGTACTATATAAAGAATTGCATTTTGCAGATGAACCCGCATTTAGCTCTGACTCCCTCTATCAGGTACTTTCTCAAGCTGTTAATCTGCAACAAAAGTCCAAATTAAAAAATTATGGCATTGTAAAAATATCTATTGAGCATCACCCACTTAAAAAAGATGGAACTCAATACTCAGATCAAGAATCGTGGGGACATGCTATCTATTTACGTTATGATCCAAAGAGAAAAACCGCTTATTTTTATGATCCAAATCATGGACGTAGTATTAATTTTTATACTTGGAAAAAGTTAGAAAATGATCTTGATTTTAAAAAGATGAATCAAAGGGAACAGGATGAGACTGTTTTAAATTACATGCTTTTTTGTTTTTCTCAAATGATTGTTAAAGACTTTAATGATATTAACATTCTAAAATGTTTTGAAATGGAAATGGATTTTAGTTTTATCGATAAGTTATTTTCTGCCAGTAATACAATCATTGGTGGGTTAAACAATTTCTTTAAAAAGCAAAAAGAAGAGGAACCTGATAGTAAAATAGGGAGTCTTAGTGAAAAAAACTTACAGTCTTTCTTAAAAGAAATAGCATCTTCATCTTAATGAGGGTAAATATGGCAGCTCGTAATCAAAAAACACTCGGCCAGCAATTAGTATAAATTGGGCCAATAATTGCTAATGAAAATGAGGTATTGTCCAGATGAATTGGTAACTTATATGCCCAGCTCAACATTGCCAGAGATGCGTTGCAATTTATTCTGAAAGTATCTATGCTTGTCGCCACTGTCATCATTTAGCATACACCAGTCAGCGAGAGGCTGATTATGATAGAGGTATTAAGCAGGCAAAGAAAATCAAGAAAAAAATTAGGTTGGAATCCTTGTGTATTTGAAATGGAGGGAGATAAACCCAAGGGAATGCACTGGCAGACTTTCCAACAATTACCCATCGACAGCATATTCAAATAGTTAAGTCATTAATAAAGGCAGACATGAAATTTGGAAATAACTTTTATCAGGAATATATTTGTGAGTGATTTTTTTAAGTTAAATCCACAATAGATTGTTAAGATCTGATATTGCTTTTATATGAATTGTTAATTCTTTAATAATGCAAATGTTAAATGTTAAGTAAAAAAAATTTCATTTATTTATTTAATTTATAAGGTTTTTTCTATTATATTTGTTAATTCTTAGTGTGCTATAATGTTAATTATTAAAAAAAGGTTTTTGAAATTCTGCGGCAAAATTCAAGCACTATGACTTAGAACTTGTACTTCCTACTTTTGAATCACCTTTAACTGATTTAATTATAGAATTAGATCATTTGAGAAGGTTGCGATTGAGTGGAACTACTCACAATCCAGTAATGACACTTCTAGATAATACGCTTTATTATTCGTTACTGTTAAACATACGCTGTTAATCGTTCAAGTACGTGACTTGATAACATCATGAAAGGAGTATAATTGAGCATATTTAAACAACCATAACCCTATGGTAGAATCAAATCTTAATCAATGAAGGACTTGCTGTATGAGTATCGTAAAGATTTTTGAGCAATTGGCTAGGACAGTTCACCATAGAGTAAATTTTAATGAGCTATTAAAAGAAGAATCTATTGAGCTACAGCAAATATTTGAAAATAATGATGCTTCATCTCTAAAAGCTCTTTTCAATGAAAAGGGGAAGCCCGCTGATCGAACCACAATTTTTGAGCTCTAGATTTTCATAATGTTGTTGTGATCGACATGAAAATAAACTCAGATAAATTTTCACTAATTGTTGTTGGATGTGGAATTAAGTTTTTTGCTCATTTAACTACAGAGGCAATTGCTTATATACAACAGTCTGATATTGTTCTTTATTTGGTAAATGATCCAGTTCTGAAGTCGTGGATACAAAAACAAAATTAAAATATAAAATCATTGGATTTTCTATATAGTTCCTGTTCTCTTCGCATAGAAGCCTATAAGCATATTACTAATTATATTTTAGAGCATCTCTATCAAAAAAAGCATGTATGTTTTGCCTTATATGGTCATCCAAGTGTTTTTTCTAAGCCCGGTCTGGAGGCCGTTAAACAAGAACAAAAAAAGGGTTATTTCGCAAAAATTTTACCTGCCATATCTGCTGAAGCTTGTCTTTTTGCTGACCTATTAATAGATCCTGGTTCTTTGGGGTGTCAATCATTTGAGGCAACAGACTTTTTAGTTCATCGGCGGCAGTTTGATGCTTCATCTCATTCAATTTTGTGGCAAATTAATGCAGTAGTTATTATTGATCACGAATCAACAAATAATAAAAAAACAGGTATTTTGCTTTTATTAGATTATTTAAAGCATTTTTATCAACTTGAAGATAAAATTATTATCTATGAAGCAGCACAGCATCCTGGCTTTGAGTTTAAAATAATTCGGTCACAGTTACAGTATTTACCTGATATTCAACTATCAGCTCTTTCAACTTTATATGTTCCGCCTGTAAAAAAAGCTTCTTGCAATCAGACAATATTAAGCACATTAGGATTAAAATAAAAATGACGGATTATTTAATAATCTTTGCTAGAAAATATACAGCAAACTATAAAGGATTACCTAAGCTTTGCTGGCAAGGTATTATGTTACTTTTTATCAATATGTTTACGATAGGTATTTGTTTTTTTCTATCGCTTTACTTTGTTACTATTCGGCATTTTACACCATCTATAGCAGGATTATTGCTTTCTTGTTACGGTTTAGGTACCGTGTTTGGTGGACTTATTGCTGGTAAATTATCAGATAAGTTTCTCCCTAAGTCTATTTCAATCCTTAGTCTTTTAATCCAATCTGCTGCATTTTTTCTCTTAACTTATCTGGAATCGGTCCCTGTGTTAATGGCTAATTTATTTTTACTTGGATTTGCAGCCTATGGATTTAAAACATCTAATAATGTTTGGATGCTTAGCATGTGTAAGCATGATACAAATTTACGTTATAAAACAATTAGCATTTCCCATGTTGCAGCTAATTTTGGATTAGGGTTATCCGGTGTCCTCATAGCTAGCATGACGACTTATGGATTTTAGTCAATTTTTTATTTATCAGGTTTACTGCTTTTGTGCTCTGCGCTTTATCTTTTATTCCAAAACAATACAGGCATTCATATACCATTACCAATCAAAGAAAAGCACTATGATATATATACCAATGCATCTCAACTAATCTTATTGTTGGTTATTTCATGTGTTTTCTTTGTTGGACTAATTATTGCGCAGCTAAGCGTTACTTACCCTCTATAAATTCAGGAGTCATTTCCAGATTTAGGAGTAAATGCTGTAAGCATTTTATTTATTTTAGATACACTCTTGATTGTCTTTTTTCAAGCTCCATTAACCACGATAGCAGGTAAGCAGAATAAATTATTAGTAATAGGATTTGGAGCTTTATTGATGGGCTTGGGAATGCTGGTTTTAAGTTATTCTTTACTATTTTTTATGGCTATTTTTTCTTGCATTATTTGGACAACTGGCGAAATGCTCTTTATTCCTACAGCTCAACTTCTCTGTTATGAGCAAAGTAGCAATCAAAAAAAGGGACAAAGCTTGGGTGTATTTCAAACTATATTTGCAGCGAGCAATGTGATAGGGCTGACATTAGGTGGCATTATTTATCAGAATTGGGGTGGCAATTTACTCTGGTATTGCAGCATGCTCATTGGAGCAATGTGTTTTTCTCTGTGCTGGCATTTCAGTAGAGCTTATACTAACACAGCCTCTTAAGAAAGAAGCATCTGCTGCAAATAAGGCTTCTGGCGCATGCATGAATAAAGTGTCATTAAACCTACTGTCACGATTTAATAACTCAAGAGAGTTTCTAAGTATATTATGGGTATCAGTAGCGTTATGAAAATAGCTGAATTTAACAAATTTTGCTATCTGGCCTATAACCGTATCAGAAGATAGCGCCCCATCTTTTGATAATTCTTCAATAAAAATATTCATGATGTGTTCCAATTCACGCATTTCATTTATGGTACTGGAAGCTAGCCGGGATCTTGGTGAGAATACACGTGTAGCAGGATGCTGTAATGAATAGTAGATTGGGAAATAATCTGTTTCAAAGTTAAAATGTTTAGGCTGCATGATGGTTGGTTTATATTTTTTTAAGCCATAAGACTCCACAAAAGCTTGCTGCAAAACATCAACAGGTAACGTATTATTATCGGTTGCAGGGGCATAACCGGGAACTGCTCCTAAAGCCGTAGCAAATAAATGTTTCGCTGTATCAACAAGGTAAGGATTAGGTTTTAAATTGCGTTTTTTTTGGATGATTGAAAAATTGCTATCATAATAAATTCTATTTCGTTCATACTCATATCGATACCACGCCAATTCATGCAAATATTGCTTTAAAGTTTTCCAGCCCACATCATTATGCAAACTGCTTAACCAATTTTCCGAGAAATAAACAATACAGCAACGCCAATCTACATCAACTACCTTACTATGGACTATTTCTCTAAAAACCTGCCAATGTTCATATAGTGATTTTGCCGGTCGACTTTTAATATTAAAATCTCGCTGTAAATTTGAATGATTTGTTGTTGCACCTATATTAGGTAGCATAAATGTCGAGCGTGCTCCAGCTGTTGAAGACAGCAATCCATTGGGTGTATAAACATGACTTTTTCTTTTATTTAGAATGGTTGAAAGAGAAAAAATATCTCCAGGTTTATAAACGAGCCAAGGAATCGTAATTTGTTCATTTTTCAAATCGATAAAACACTCAAGCTCTTTCTCAAGAATCATGCCTAATGGTGTTCCATTTGCACTATATCCGAGATGCTTAAGAATATCTTGTGGAATATTAGGATCTGTAATTCTGTAGTAGTTACCACTTATATTTGGAAATAAGGAGCTGCATGTGTCAGCATCCGTATCACCATAAGGATAATAAGCAATATAAAGAGGGTAAGATTGGCTTGGCGATAGTTGATCTACAATATTAGTAAACATTGGCTCTATTTCTGCAAAACGTTGCCGAATATCCGACCAAAAACATTTGACTAATCCATTTCCTTCATCAACCTCTAAACATCAATGCAACAGCCTGTACTTTAGGTAACATTTAATAAAAAGCATGTGATTCTAGTTCTTCAAAAATGACGCTGTCAATGAATAGGAATTACTTTTGATTAAATTGGTCATTATTAGGTTCTTAAATTTATATGAAAATAAAATAATTTTTTTCTTTTATATCCAATGTTCTAATATATTGAGTCCAATAAAGAAGAGGCTCGGACGTCTTTAATTGAGTATATCCTATTTCAAGGTAATGTTGATTTGAAACATTAGCTGAAATTTTGGAAGTAAATCCACTTTTTTTAATCAAGCTATTAGGGAAAAGTTGTATTAAAAAGTAGCCTATATCACTAAACAATGGTTAGGACGGATAAACGTCTAATCAAGTTAATTTTTACATTATTGGAGTAATATCATGGCTTTAGGAAAAGCTTCTCGTAATTTAGAATTAATAAATAAACCTTCTATAAACACTATAAATGATTTAAATCAGGACAATTTAGAGAGAAGGGGCTCTGATTTATATTGTGAGGAACAATTAGACTTACTAGAATATCTACCAGAATTTTTTATCTGGCTTAATGAACAAATTAAATTAGGTAATCATCAGTTTATTTTAGGGCAAATCCAGAATGATTCAGATGAGCCAAAAAACAATCCACACAAGAGACTTATTTTTCTATTAGTGGAATTATTAGAGCAGTATTCAGACTATTCTGGTGTTTCAGTTTTTACTATTCATGCAGCGCTTAAACAAACGCTTTCAATTAGTTATTGTTATACGATAGAAAGAGATAATCAAATTATTGAAGTCACGCCGTGCTTATATCCACTGTATTATAATCTTTGTTACGATGTGTATTAGAAGTTTGCCCATAAGTTAGATCTTTTAGTACTGCAGATAAACAGCGGCTGGAATGAATTATCAACACATATGTTCGTGATAGTGATACTGTGTTTATCCATAGCGTGGATAGGCCTGCTAGAAATCTTACTGATTTAAGAAATTTAGCAAGGCCGGGGTTACTAAGGCATAACTTGGTGTTGAACTTTCTCTTTAGATTCTACTGGAATCTCTAGTAAGTTTTTTTGGTGTTTAGGTTTAGGTATTTGCTCTTCAATAAAATTAATACATCTGGTTAATTTTTTATCACCTACTTTATCAGACATTTGCCGTAAAGCATTTAAATCACGTAATACTTCATCAAGTTTATCGTCATTTTTTGAATTCTTTTCGTTTTGTTTTATTGTATTAATTAATTCTCGTATTTTTTTAGTGATAGGAGGTGGAAAAAATTGGCTCCGAGCTTTTCCATAGGTGTTTGTATAATTTTCTAGTATTATGCTAATAATTTTAAGAGGATTAGTTACCTGATAGATAAGATTTTGGTTGGTTAAATATTGAACTAATTGTTCAATATTGTCTTTTACCTTCTCCTCTTCGGCTACCCGCATTAAATACTTGCCTTCCTGGATTATTTTATTTAATTGAAATTGAGTTGGCCGATTGGAAATATCAAGCTTAAAAAGTTGTTTAATAATGCCAAATTGGCCATTTCGAGCTGCTAAGGACAGCAATTGATTAGCAGTACGATAATTGGGTTGCTGTTGTGAATTAAGAAGGGTTGCAACTGTTTTCCACTCTTGGTTTTCAGCCGCTGTAGTTAATTTTTTATTTAATTCTATCTGCGTAGTCATTCGTGCTATTTCAGACGCTTTTGGTAAACGCTGAAAATAAATCTCAGAACGAGATGTATCTTTCCTTGGATCTCCTTTCTCTGCTGGTTGAGCTGCAATAAGTGGCCCTCTAACTTTTTCTACAATAAAGTTCCTATATCGACTAAAATCCGAGTTTTTCTCAAGCTCTTTTAAATTGCTAAGCTTCTCAATTAAAGCCTGAGGATCATTTTCTGTTGCAACAATATCTCTGAGGCTCTGAATTTCATTATTATAATCTTGCCCAAAATTTCTATTCTCATTGAAATTCAAATAAGTTTTCAGTACACGCTTTATTCCTCCTAATAAATCTGCTGGGCCATCAGCAAAAATCAGTTGTAAAGTCAGGAACTTAACCATTAACTCAGCCTTTAACTTATCCTCTGGAGAAATTCTAGTAGATATTGCTCTTTTAGTTACTACGTCTTTGGCTTCTAAAATTGTTGCTCTCGAAGGTTGAGCTGCAGGATTAAGGAACAACAGTTTCTTAATAAACTCAAAATCACCTTCCTGAACGCCCTGATAAAACAAGGCATTGGCTATATTTTTATTGGGAATGATTGATTTTGATTGACTATCAGCTAAAATTACAAGTTGCTTGATTACTGCAAATAACTTCTCTTTAGAATCTACTTTTTTAGATTGTATTTCTTGAAAAGCTAATTTAAACACAATTTTTATAGCTTCTGCGCCAGGCTTATGGCTCTTTAATAGTTGGCTAACACTGTCCCAATCTTGTAAACGTGCTAAGCAATTTAAGGCTCGATCGCATTCGTCGGAAGACGCAATCTGGAGATGAGGTTTAACCTTCTTTCTACTTCTAGACTCCTCTCCTTCTTGGACAGCTCTAACAAACTCTGTTTGTCTTTTTTCATCGGTTGCTACCTTCAATGCCTGCTCATAAGAAATGGAAGCAGGATCAACTTTTGAGAAAATCTTTTTAACTATTGCAAACTCGTTTCCTCTAATCGCGTCTTCCAGGATTCTCTCTATTAGGACTTTACTAAAGGTATCATGTTCAAGGTCCCCAATACTTAAAAGTAATTCAATGGTATCCCATTCATTTCGTGCATATACGATATGTAAAACGTCACTAAGGACTTTTGGTGAGGGACTAGGTGCTCGTGTAAAATAAAGGGTAATCGCTTTATACCATTCTCTCTCGGTAACAAGATTTTTAAATTCTTGGTCAACTTGATCTTGGCTTGGTGGATTATCCCAAGTGGACTCTTCCAGCAATTTTGCTAATTCGTCTCTAGCATCAGCCTTAATAGCTATATCTATAACTCTTTCTCTACCAAATAACTTAATAAATATGCTAAGTGCTTTGCTTTGTTGATTTATAGCTAGCCTTTCTATGACTTCATTAATAGCTTTAGTACTAGGGCTGTAGCTTTCTAACTTTAGAGAGCATAAAACTGCTAAAGCTTGCCAACATTGCTCTGCATTTCCCTCATTTCCTTTTTCTGCTTCATCTATTCCGAGCTTAGTAATTTCTACTAACAGTGTATCAATACTTTTTGCTGGAAGATTAAGGGTTCTTATTTCGGAAAAGGAGTCAGCAATAAATTTAATTTTACTTAGTCGGAGTGCAGTTAACACTTGTAAAATAGATGCGTAATCCTCAATAAATCCATAGTGCTTTTCTTTGCCATCAAGCTTTGGTGGTCTAGGCTTTGCTACCAACCCAGCGTTAATTGCTTCCTCTATTGCCTTATCAATTGTATCTATATTTAGAAGTTGCTGGTCTTTTCTTTTCCGGCAGATTTCGGCTACAGTTTTTGGTAATCCTTTTCCTGCTGCATAAAGTAATCTTTGTTCAGGGACATTAGATATAGGCATAAAAATCTACAACACAAGACAACATAGACACATTTTAGCATAAAATTACTCTAATTGAGTTAACTTTAATCATAAATAATGTAAATTCCATGTAATTACTAGACTAGAAATAGGATTTTTTCCTAATTAGTTGCTAAATAATATTACTAGATAATTTTAGTAAGCCTAAAGTTATTTAGGCTTTAATTAAAATAAAGCAAGATTTAAAGCTAACAGTTCTTAATTTGCTGTATAATCTCCTTCATAAAGGATAAATAATCAATAAGGTATTCTTATATCGAATCTTGCTAAGGTATGTAGCGCTTTGGGAAAATATTCCGGATACCAATGATAATAATCCTGCTCTTCCTCGCCTTTAGGTGTATCTATCAAATGCGAGTACCCAGACTGATATTCTCCCACATGTCCCGTTTCTTCAGAGTAAACAAAGGGCCAAGTTATAAGTTTACTTGCTGCAGGCTTACTATCTAGGTGCACACTATTAGAAGTAAACGCTTTGAGGTTTGACAGTGCTTGCTGACGCCTTTGCTGTGCATATAATTCAGGATGAATGACACTTTGCGGATAAATTTTAACAAAATCTTCTCCCAGAGTTACTCGGTAGTTATGAGTACGTTGGGCAATAACTTGTTCTTGGCATGCTGCTTCATAGCCTGCTTCAGGTCGATTGATAACAGCGATTTCACTATCTCCGCCTTTGCCTCGCATACTACGCTCATTTGCATTAGCACTACCACAAATCATTAAATGGTTATCAACCGTTAAAAATTTAGAATGAACATAAACTGGGCTACGTTGGGCTGCATCGATGAGTTCATTTCTAGATACATCTACTTTTGATGCCAGTTTGGTATATTCTTCTGTTGGGCTATACCATTGAGCCAGGAAATTGAAAGAGATAAAATGCCACCAAGGCTTATTTGTCCGTTTTTCAATTTCATTCATTATCCATTTTATAGTTAACCACTGAAGCGTCCTAATAGAATCCATTTCTAATTTACCCGGAGCGCTATTGACATTGGGTAACATGGGTAAAGTGACAAAAACATGAAAAGGGACCTTTGCCCTAAATCGTTCTACAATCTTATCTACTAAGGCTTGAGGAATAGGGTTAAAAGCTGCATGTTCTGGCTTAGCGTGAATTCCTGGACCGCCTATTAAATATTGTGTTTCTAGCTCAATAGAGTGTTTAGCCTCAGCAATCGCATTTTTATAACCTAAAGCAATACTTCTTTCATAAGGTTTTAGAGCCGCCCAGAAATTACCATGGGAAGCAGCCATGGTAGAGCGTAAAAGCTGTGATTGCCATAACGCTTTAGGTCGGCGAAGTTCTGTATAATTAAGAAGTTGAGTATGCCCTAAATTGCGGCAGAAACGCTCTAAACTATAATAATGATGTTTATCTTTTGTTCTTTTATTCCAGTATTTTAATCTTCCATTATTGGCGTTTTGCCATGCAGAAACGAAATCGTTAAATATATCTGCAACCACAGGGCCAATGACTTGTTGATGGACATCTCGCCAGCCATAAGCATTAGGTGCTCTCTGAGTTGAATGACTTGCATCATCCATACGCTCATGAGCGAGATCTAACCCACCATAAAATGCTGTTAGTTTTCTTTTTTTACTACCATCCTTCAGAGTAAATTCCGCATCTGTAATGACCGCTTTTGCATGATGAGTATTAAAATTATAAGTATGATTAACTGCGCGGAATTGTAAATTAGGAAGATCGGCTAGGCCATTTTTAAGTCCTTTTGCTCGTGCAATCGAATCTAAATAGGCAATAGAATCGTGATGATAAGTTAACTTATTGTCCCAAAATTGTGCCCATACTTTAATAGCAATCACTAAGTTGGGGTTATCTATTGCTTTCTGAACTAAAATTTTTCCTAAAGTAAAGGGTGAGGCTTCATGTTCTTTTATTGTTTTAAGTTTTGGTCGTAAATAATCAAGATGTAAATTAATTTCCCAGCCTTCTATACAAATGACATATTTTGCATTTTGAATACTTCTGATAATGGAAGGGAAAGCACCCTTAAGTTGCTCTTTAGGCACTGACATATCTTCATAGGCATTTAGAAAATGAATAACTTCATTTTCTGAGCGGGCTGGTGCATGAGCACGTCTAATTTCAGGCGCGGTAAAGCGATTATGTTTTATATCATTAAATTGTTTATAACTAATATAATAGTTATTATTTTTTTGTATTTTTTGAAATTTTTTAAGAAATTGTCTATATTGCTCCTCAACAAATTTTCGAGTTTCTAGTGTGGGTGCATTCTCCATATGCTCTTTTAAATCTTCCATAAAAGCTTTTATTAATAAATAAAATTGACAACCGTCTACTGGATTGCTAGAAGAAATAATGAATAATTGTTTATGGTTTTTCACCAAATCGACAAATAATTTATTATCCTGATGAATATTAATAGTATCTTTAATTTTAGTTAATAGCCGCATACAATCTGACTGTAATTTATCTTCTAGAATAAATATTAATTTGCCAAGTGCTGAATTAATGGTTTTCTCTTTCTCTGGTAGAGAGTGTGTTACTTTTTCTCGAGTAAAGGCAATAAAATGTTCTATAACTAGCTTTACTTTATTTAGATAGATTCGAAGGTGTACAAAACGTGGATTAAAAAGCTTCTGTATTTGACGTACCTGCTTGCGGAAATCCTTAACTTCTTCATCGGAAAAACGATCTTTATTGGCTAAAAATATAACTTCCAAATTGGCTAAGGTATGAAATAACTCTTTTTTCTTAAGACTCATTAAAGTATTTAAATCGCCTAAAATGGTAAGAAGAACGTTGCATTTATCGGCGTGCATCTTACTTTTTTTGTTACCTATTTTTTGTAAGTGCTTTCTTATTCTCTGTTGATAGGCTAATACTTCATAGATGGTTAATTTAGTCTCTTCTTTCTCAAGTTCAGTTAAAATAGTTCTTGTTTGACTAAACCACCCTTTATAAGCATTTTTAGCTAATAAGGTATCTTCATTAGCAGTAAGGCTTAAGTTTGCATTTAATCTGATTTTAGCAATCCTAGCTTGAATAGGACGTATTTTTACTGAAAAAAAATTATGTGTGTACATCAAATAATTTTGCTACCAATAAAGAAAGAAATAAAACTTAATTAAGATCTTGTTCTTTTTATAACTTTTCCTATCTAAATATGGCGTTAATTTCGCTATTATAACGGCTTATACTTTGGTTGCAAATTTCTTATTAAGCAATACATAACGTTGGTCTGCTCAAATTAGTTTGCAAGAAAAGTTAATTGTATCAACAAACCTTTAATAAATTAGATAAAAATATAAATAAACTAGTTAAAGAAAGACTAAAAACATCATCTTGTTAATAAAACCTTAAGTTTTCTTCGCTAATGTAACGTTCAGCAAAAATTAGCCTCTCTTAATCCAACCTCAAATGCAAGGGATTCAAGTAGTTCAATTAACAATAAAATTGGGAGCAGCTATGAGAAGAAAACCAAGCATTTTAGCTATGATGTCGTTAGTAAGCATATTACCCGTTACAGCAAGTGCTTTTGATGAAACTAGTACAGCCTATAAATTTGAAGGCTTATCATTAAATGCTGCGCTAGGCCATCTATCTGGGGAATCGCATGAGTATGTATATCAGGAAGATACGAATAAAAAACTAAGTCAATTAGACTGGAGGATAGATAACGCATTAATAGCTAAAGCTGAGTTAAACTATGATTTAAGGCCTTGGCTTAGTATCAATGGCAAGGGCTGGGCAACATTGGCCAAAGGTAATGGGTTTATGGACGATTATGATTGGTTAAATAATAACCAATTGCATTGGACACATTGGTCTTATCATGAGAATACCCATCTTAATAACGCTAACGGAATTGATGTAAATCTACAGACTTGGCTGCTTAACAAGTCAAACTACAAATTAGGCCTCCTCGGTGGTTATGAAAAAAACTCATTTAGTTTTAGAGCAAAAGGCGGATGCTTCATATATGAAAATGGCCGCCAGGTTGGCTGTTTTGAAGATAATGAGCCTGGAATAGGATACCGACAAATATTTAAAACACCTTACGTGGGCTTTGCTGGAAAATATGCAATAAACAATTTTGAACTGAACTTATTACTAAAGTTAAGTAATTGGGTAAAAGCAGCAGATAATGATGAGCATTACTCACGTAATTTAACTTTTAAAGAATGGGGAAATAAAGCAAAATATCACTCGCTTACAATTAATGCTGGATACTACTTTACTAAGAATACTAAGGTTTTTGCTGAAGCTTCTTATGCGAATTATGGCCATACTAGGGCAAATACTGAAGTTAGGGATAACGAGTCAGGAATACGCTCATATATTCCTAATTCAGCTGGCTTAGATAACAAAAATTATATATTGGCGCTTGGTGTGCAATACACTATGTAATTAGGTATAAAATTTTCTTCTACTACCGCGGCTTGACCGCGGTGCCTAGAAGCTTCTGGTATTTTCATAAAATTCATCATTCAGATCAATCAATAAATATTACTACAGCAGGTTTTGAACTCTAGATAACAGCGCAAATTAAGTTAAGACCACTAGCAAAGGCAAAGTTAGAAATCAAAAAATATCATTTAAAAGAAGGTTAGCATTGTCTAAGTGATTAATAGGCTATCAATCTAATGTGTTACCTTGCAAATGTGATGGTATCTAATTTATTAAATTTTAGGATTAATAGCTAATGTTATGTCATAAATATCTATCTTCTTCTTTTAGCAAAATCTTATTTTCTGTGCAAATTGTGATTTTAATGTTTATTAGATATAAGTTTTGTGATAAGTTCGGCTAAAAATTTTTTCTAAGAATAACTTATGCCAAAAATTATTTCCCATCCTAAAAAATACGATCCATCACAAGCTGAAAATGTCTTCTATCAGGATAACGAGCAGCCATTTGGTTATTTTGAAATTCAAAATGCAAGATATCGCAGGAAACAAGAGGATGCTCTGGCTTGGGAAACCGTAGATAACGCTTTAAATTCATTAACCCCCGAAGATATTGGTAAACGGTTATGGACAACCTATCGTGCTTTAGACGAACAAGTTTTACAGAGTGACTATGATGATGGTACAACTGCAGCTACAACTATTTATGACGGAAAAGGTAATTTAATTACAGCACTCTTAGCAGATGCGGCATCCTTTGCAGCGGTTTATGATAATGATAATCAGCTTCTAGGTGTAGTTAGGTTAAACTCAGTAACGCATAAACCAGATGATGCCAAGGAAAATATACGTATCGCTGATGCAGGTGGTTTTGTTGTCTTTGGCCGAGTCGATGGTAGCCTTAATATTTCAAGGGCGATTGGCGATAAAAATCTTAAGGGAAGTGGGGTATGTTCCGAAGCAACTATTGATATTACCAGCATTGATGATCTTGCTAAAACATTTCATGTTAGTCCAGAAGCAATAAAAAAAGTACAAATTATTAATACCTGTGATGGTTTTACTGATGGTGCTAGTGATCAAACAAAAAAAGGACATGAAGAGTTTCTACAAGAAGCTTTAAAAGAGATTCTAAAGGAAAATAATAATTTATCTGAAGCAGAGATAGCCAAAGCTTTAGTTAAGAAAGCAAAAGAAAGTTTATCCACTGATAATATCACTGTTGCTATCCAAACCCTTACATCTGAAACGCCTGCTTTTCTACTTGGTGTATATGATGGTCACGGCGGTCATCTAGCCTCAACTTATGTTGCAGAGAACATAGGCACTGAATTTAGAAAACAATGCGCCTTAACTCCAGAGGCCTACTGTGAGCAACCACTTAGTACAGATAGAAATGCCATTGCTTATAACCGAGATAATGCAAATAAGGTAAGTAAGCAAAGTCTAGAACCCAAAAAGAAAGATATTCTTACTACAGAGCTAAAACTAGAAGTACAGAATTATGATAACTTAACCTCTAAGGAAGGAAAACAAAAAGAAAAAAATATATCTTCTCCTCAAATAGAAATTGAGGCTCCTAATCTTAATGACGACATTAACATCAACGCAGAGCAAGACACAGGTGACGTTAATGTAGGCGTGATAGATTCTGATAATCAAGAAGAGTTTAAATTAATAATTCAACTTATAGAAGCTACAAAAAAATATCAAGAGAGTCTTTCGCCAAAAAACCGAGAAATACATGAAGTTATTGCAAAACTTCTTATTCTATTATATAGCCAAGAAAAAGATCAAAATAAGATAAGAGAGTATTTTGCGATTCTTAATAAGAAAGAGCCAGGAAAGCAATTTACTAATATAGAGATGATTCAAAACAATAAAGATATATCCACAAAACGCTTTATGGCCGGGGTGGCAATTATTGCGGCTACCTTAGCTACAGGGATTATCCCCGGACTGGCTTTAATAGGTATAGTTTACGCTTTAACTGGTAAATCACCGCTTAATTTGTTTAAAACCAATGGTGAGCTCTTTAAAGCAGATTTAACGAAGATTAAAGAAGAACATCATTTGCAAGATGAGGAAAGCCAGCAAAGTGCACTGCAACTTTAAAATTTCCGTATTGGGCCTAACTATAAACAAAAATGATAAACTTGAGTCTTCCTGTACTGGAAGGCTCTTAACCTATTAAATTAATGGTTGTCGATAGAGTAATAATTAGTAGGATTTAAATTACAGTTATTATCCAGCTCGATTTCAAGCAAAACCATTTTATGAAAAGTTAGGATACAGTACCATCGCAACGCTGCCGAGAAATTTTAAAGGCTATACAACTTATATAATGAGGAAGTATTTAAAAATTTCTTAACTTACAATGAATTGAATCAATAAGTATTGAAGAATCTAAAGAAAAGATAAGTAGGCCATGGAATCTAAATTTAGATGGCAATAAGCTAAACTTATAGAATAAGTTTGATAGAGGCTAACTTTATGGCGTCAGTAACTGATGTACTTATTGTAGGTGCCGGCCCGACTGGTTTGATGCTAGCCTTAGAATTAGCACGTCAAAAAATTAATTTTCGGATTATTGATAAAAAATCACAAACATCTCAAATCATTAAGGCAACGGCGCTTTCTTCAATAGCTCTGGAAGGATTTGATGATTTTGGTTATGCCTCTCCTTTTACCCATGTTGGTAATGCAACGCAAGCTCTTGTTATTTATGCTGAGGGTAAAATGATTGCTCATGCTCCTTGGACAGGCATTGAATCAAAGTATCCAAACTACTTTTTAATAGGCCAAAACTATATTGAAAGATTTCAAGAGCAGCTATTAAATCAATTAGGTAGTCAAGTTGAATGGCAAGTAGAATTAAAGAACTTTATAGATGCAGGTGAATATGTTCAAGCAAATCTAAGAGGTAAGCAAGAAGAAGTTATCAATTGCCGTTATCTTATTGGCTGTGATGGTGCGCATAGCTTAGTACAAAAACAAGCTAGGTTTACTGTCAATAAAAGTAAAAAATATCCTTCACATTATATTGTAGCTGATGTGATAGTACAGGGTGACTTTAATCCTAAGCATTGGTATATTTTTTTGGCAAACGAGGGTTTTGCGTCGCTAGGGTGTTTACCTGATAATCGGTGGGGAGTCCTTATTTCACTTCCTAAAGCAGGCAATTATGAGGAAGGTCAACAGCCCACACTTAATGAACTACAAAATTATTTTGATGCGCTATCTCCTATCCCTGGTAAGTTATCAGATCCGCGTTGGATATCACATTTCCATACCTATTTAAAATTAGTTAATAATCGAAGGAAAGGGCGGATTATTTTGTGTGGCGATGCTGCTCATCAAGTTAGCCCTTTAACGTCTTTAGGTATGAATTCAGGTTTATTGGATGCTCGGAACCTAGGTTGGAAGTTAGCCTTGCAATGTCAAGGTGTTGCAGCTGATGGGTTGCTTAATAGCTATGAGGAGGAGCAGAAACAAACCATAAAATCAGCCAGGTTGCTGTCTGACTTAAACGAAAAGTCATTTGCGATGACAGGACCTCTTTCGAGAGAGTATCGTGATCATGTCACAGGATTGATGATGCAAATGGGACCTGTAAGACGCTATTTTGGGAGTTTATTATCGCAATCTAATGTACGTATAACTAAAAGCTCAATCATTGATGAATATATAAGAACCCCTATTCATTGGCCATTCACTCGACACCGAGGTCAAGATAAATCCTGTTTACGAGAGTGGGTTAAGTTTGCTAAGGGCCTCCATGTAGGTGAAAGAGCGCCAGATGTCTATGCAGCCGTGCTTAATAAGGGAGGACCAGTACAATGGCTGTTTGCAGACCGACTAGCCGGAAGACATGGTTTATTTATATTTTTATCTAAAAGTACTCTTCCGGCTGATATAACGGAAGAAATTGATACCATTCTAGAAAATATACATCAGTATAATCTATGGATAAACCTGTATCTAGTTATCGATAAAGAGTGTGAGTTCAAGGTTCAATGGGATACGAGAGTCATTTTTGATGAGGAAAATAAAATTCATAAGCGTTATGGCGCAATTAGTGAGTGTCTCTATTTAATTCGCCCAGATCGTATTATTGGCTTTAGGAGTATGCCACCTCGTTGGGATAAGCTTGAGTTGTATTTAAAAAAGATTTTCAAGCTCAATAGTCATTAAACTTTCTTTATACTCTTAAGTAATCATTACTTTCTTGCTCTTTTTAACTTAATAAAAATAATTTTAACTAATCTAAATTAGGCGCTTTTCTTGTGTTTTTTAAAAAAAACGTTATTTTATAACTATGGAGATAAACACTTAGGAAGAGTATGCCCATTAATAAGTCTTCAAAGTCGAATCCAATTGTGATCATTGGAAGCCTTTTTTTAGCAATTATTATTGATCAAATGGGTATTACATTTGTATTTCCTATTCTAACTCCTTTATTTATGGAGCCTACCAGCAACCTTATCTCTACAGGAATGGACAAGGGTACACGCGATGTTCTTTTTGGCTTATGCCTTGCTTTATACCCTCTTTTTATGTTTTTTGGAGCTCCTTTATTAGGTGCGCTTTCAGATCAATTAGGTAGGAAAGCAACTCTTCTTCTTTGTTTACTAGGTTCAGCAGCAAGTTTTGTCTTATCAGCTATTGCCATTAACCTTGGAAGTCTTATTTTACTTTTATTTAGCAGAGCAAGTGCTGGTTTTTTTAGTGGTAGTCAATACATTGCGCAAGCAGCTATTGCTGATATTAGTCCTGAGGATAAAAAAGCTGTTAATTTAAGTTATATTATTGTTGCAATAAGTATTGGCATGATCTTTGGACCCTTAGTGGGCGGTTATCTTTCTGATCCGAATTTCTTTAAAGGTTTAACTTATGCTACTCCTTTTGAAGCAGCAGCCTTACTCGCATTTATTAATGCTTTAATTCTTTGGTTAATTTTTCCTGAGACCTTTATAAGAACAAATCCAGTCAAATTAAATTTATTTGAGGGATTTACACTGTTAAAGGAAGCTTTTACTAACCTTAAAATCCGCCTGCTTTCCTTCTTACTTTTCTTTTTTATGTTTGGATGGACATTATATTTTCAATCTATTTCTTGGTTCCTTTTTCAGCAGTTTAAATTCACTCCGAATAAAATTGGCCTATTTATAGCTTACTTAGGTATAGCTTTTGCCCTTGCCTTAATGATTGTTTTAAAGTTGTTATTAAAATACCTTAAAAAACCCTCATACATAATATTGCTCTGCCTCAGCATGAACACTATTGCTTTGTTACTTGCACTTTCAATTCCTTTTGAGGCGATTCAGTGGATTTCAGGCCCCTTTATAATTGGCTCTATGGCTATTACTTATACCTTAGTACTTACACTTTTTTCAGATGCCGTTGGTGAGGATAAACAAGGCTGGATTATGGGGGTTTCTGGTGCGTTTGTTGCTATTGCGTGGACTCTTGCAGGTTTACTAGCAGGTCCTTTTGGTTATTTTAATATTCATTTGCCTTTTTTAATTAGTACTCTATTGGTAATAGTTGCGCTGATTCTTACTTTCCGGCTGCAAATTCACAGCGCTAAGTAAGTTAATTAATCCTTTTATTTAGTTAGTGAATACTTATCGAGAGACTGATTTATATTATTTGCTTGGTATAAAGCTAAGTTCTAATAGTTAAACTGTTCCATAAGAGGAATGACGGATAAATTCATCCTATTAAACTATTTATATAAATCAATACGATTAATGTTTTAATCTCTATTGCAAAAATTATAATTAGATTTTAACAGGTTCAAAAAATTCAGTTTATTTCAGCTACTGAAAGCTCATTATTAAACTGTTTATATTATCTCTAAATTATTTTTACTGCTTTATCATTTTATTTTATCTCATTGATAATGAAATTATTTAAATAAGTTATTCAAGTAGAAATAATTGGATTAGATATAAAAACAAAAAAATATCTTGAACTTTTATTTGTCATGGTGTTATCTATATTGGCCTTATGGCTAAAATAGAATGCAATTACTTTAGCAATGGAAGAAAATTATGCTCAAAACATTAACTTCGATACTGATTGAACCTACTTATAGACGAGCTCCTAATTTCTTTAGTCGGGCTCTATCAACAAGCAAATTTGGAAAACCGCATAGCTCATCCTACTTAGCCCAGCAACTTGCAGAATTGAAAAAGAGGAATGTAAATGCTGAAATCACAACACTTAAAAAAGGTACTACACTCACCGGTTTAGATATGCATTTTGATGAACATCTCCTTCTTGATGCCTATCCACTTTATAAGAAAGAAACGCTTAACAAACTATCTTCAAAGGAAAAAGACTTTTTTCAGACCATGGCTAAAGATTTTTATTCTAGATTTGCTCACTTCACTTTAAAAGAAGATATTCAATGCTTGAAAACAGCGACTCCTGATACAAATTCGCCATTTTTCTATATCCATCGAGATGTTACTAAGCTTGGTAAGGTAGAAAAAATAGAAAAAGTTCTGCCTTCAGAAAATAATACTTCTACTTTTAAGCCAAATTTTTAAGCTTTTTCTTCAATAAAAATTTTTATATTAATAAATATGGGTAAAATTACCCATATTAATTTTGGCCAAGATTAATTAAAATCGCAACTTGATTGAAAACTAAACAACTGAGAGGCCTTAAAGGTATTAGTGATGAAGTTTTACAATAATCTTGAGTCATTCTTATTTGCTTATGAGCTTGGTTCATTCTCTAAAGCTGGTAAGAAATTAAATATTACACAAGCAGCTGTGTCAACTCAAATAAAGAATCTTGAAATTTATTTAGGTAAGACACTTTTTACGCGTGAAGGTAAATATATTAAGCCTACTTTTGCTGCTAAAAAATTAGCTGTTTTAGTTTCTGAGCCTTTTTATAAATTAAGAGGTGCTATTGATAGTTTTTCAAAATATACCAACACTCGAGAAGGTATAATAAAAATAGGTTGCATCAATGAGTTTGCACAAAAGATATTAACTCCTAAAATAGGTATTTGTCTTGAGCATGAAATTAAGCTTAGAGTCGGTTATATAAATAACAATCAAGAAGTAATTGACGCATTGCAAGATAATTTAATAGATTTTGGAATTACTTCCGTAAAATTTGATTATCCGAACCTGAAGTTTATTAGATTATTTGACGATGACTTAGTCTTTATTGGTACTGAGCGCTGGAAGAATTATTTAGATCAAACGAATGCCGCTACGTTTGTCTCCAGCCTGCATTCTTTGCGTTGGCTTGCTTACAATAATGATTTGCCATTTATCAAAAAATACATTGATTCAATACTAGATACAGTACAATTTATTGAGCCTTATCTTACTTTTACAGATTTTAATGTGTTAATTGATTTAGTTGCGCGCGGTTATGGGGTGGCATGTTTGCCCAAAACGTATGTCCAGCCTTATATCGAAAATCAATCAGTTATTCAAATGCATTTTCCTAAGAATCCGCCTAGATATACAGTTTATCTAGTATACAAAGCGGGTAGCTTGCTAAACAAGCGGATGAAGTTTTTTAAAGAGCTTTCGGATAAAATGTCTATTAATAATTTAATAGGTGTTTACTAAACAACTGTATCATTAAGTAAATGAATTTTTAAGTAACTGTTATTAATTTTAATAACTAGAAGCTAATTTAAAAATAAGCTGGCTTTTGGATTTGCAATTATATTTTTCACGTAGATTTTCAAAATGTCTCTCTACAGTGCGTCTTGAAATACCAAGGAGGTAAGCTGTTTCATCCGATGTTTTACCTCGTATATGCCACCATAGTACTTCTTTTTCTCTTAGCGTTAAATGTGTGTGCTGAAAGCTTTTTTGATTAAAAGGAATATCAAGGGAAATCGGTTCCTTAATAAATGCGGTACTCATTCGCTGCATGAATTCAAGACGATTGGAGATTGAAAGTTTAGTTAAAAGTGGTCGGATTGTAGCTAATTGGCTATCAAAATAGTTATTAAATTTAGATAAGGCTTCAAGATTATTTAAATAAATATGATTTATATCGGTGTTCTCTAAGGGTGCGTCGAAGCAATAAAGTTTTAATACTTTATCTTTACTATTGAGGATTTCTAACACTCGAAATGAGTGACCGAAATTAAAACCCTCCAAGAGCTTATAGATGGCCTCACAATTTTTTAGATACTTCTGAGGATAAGTATCTAAAAGATAGAAACCTTGTTTAGGATAAGTCTTTAAAATATTTATAGGTACATTTTTAAGGAGTCCTTGCGCAATACACTGCTGCAAGTATTCAGCATGACTGTCTAACCAAAAATAATTACCTTCTTCATCTGCTTCAATATAGCTAAAATGATTAATATCTATCGCTTTAAATAATATAGTACAGGTGTTTTTTACAAAGGTAGTAAAATTAAGCAAGCTCAAGTGCTTACTCTCTAAGTCGACATGCATTTTAAGTAAAATTTTTAAAATAAATTAATCATATTGGTCAAACATTTTACATTAAATTAGTAGAACATTCAATATCTTTATCCTACCTACTCTGTAGTTCTTGAATTACGTTATCTATTAACAATTCTTTTAAAGATATAAATAAATTTAGGGGTAAAGAAATTTTACGTTAATGTCAAATTGTTACTCTTCCTGTTAACAACAAAAACAATAGTTTTAAAAAGTCAATAAGAATTAAAGCAGGAAAGAACAATGAAAATAATTCAGACCCTAATAAGTAAAAGTAAAGAAAGGGCGACACCCACAGAAAGTAGATTGGAAAGAATTAGAGAGTATTTGGGCTTAAATTCAATCTATCTTAGAGGCCGAATTAGTACAGGTAGAAGTCAGATCAGTAATAGTAATAGTAGCAGTAATAGTAACACTAGCCTGTCTAAACGGCTGTTTACAGTAAAAGAGCCAATTGGTAGAGGCTCCAGGCTTACATCTGTAGCAGAACAACGGCAAACGTTAACTATTAAAAAAGATTATGTAAAAGGTTCATTTGAGATGATGCTGCAACAGTTTAAATCTAATTTATCTATATCAGCATCACTTAGTTTTTATACTCCACTGAAAAAGGTGGAAGTTGAAAGCAAAATTGAAAGCAAGGTAGAGCAACCGCAGCCACAAGTAAAAGCACTATGTCTTTTTGGTGGAGTAGCAACATTAGCAGCAATTTGGGAAAATTTAATGGTACAGCCATATAAATTAAAAGGTACACAAGTTGTCATAATCAGCTCACCGATGTGGATTGAAAATATTAATGAGCAACTTTGGGCGAATCGACCTTGGGGCCAATCAAAGCGTTACTTACCAAGGGCGATGCGTTGTGTTGCTGATGACCTTTTTCCTGATTACCCAGATGATGAACTGCTAAATTTTAGAATGATTAAGGATATCATTACTAAATTACGTGAACTACTTAAAGAAGCGGGTGTTCAAATTATTGAAGATGAAGTAGAAGCGGTTAAAGAAAGTAAAGATGGTTTAAGTATAGTAGTCAATGGTGAAGAAAAGTTAATTATTCCACATCATGATTATCATGTTATCCATTCTGGAAAAAAATTAATTGAAATTCCAGGAATTAAGTTAAATCATTTTGGCAATGCTTATAAAAAATCGGAAAAGGAGTTAGCTGAGAGCCCAATGGCTATAGTGGCTTCTGGCTTAAGTGCAATTTGGGCAATTCAAGATTTTAAAGGTAAGACAAACCTTATTCATATTATCCCTAAAGGTGATCGTGAGCTCCCAATGGAAAATTTTGATTGCGTTTTACGATTAGAAGATGCAGAGTTTTTTGCGGCAGATGATGAAGACAGATTAATAATCCGCGGCTTATGTATAAAAAATAATAAAATAATGACGTGGGATGTTCGTAAAGATGTCATTTACTCAGCTAGAGGGTTTGAGCTTTCTGATGTAATTCAAGTTAGTCAAACAAAAACTACAATAGTGAATACTGCAGCAAAATCAAAAGACCTGTGTAACTTATATGATTTAAGGGGCGAGAAACGTTTTTATGCAAATGATATGAGGGGTACTTTAATTCCACCTGGAAACCTTGCAAGTACTTGTCGAGGCATCTTATGTGCTGTAAGTAAGGTGATGAATGATAATAGCGATCTTATTCTTGGAGATGGCCAAGCCGTTACCTCCTTTGAAGCTTGGAAGGAGGCAACTTTAAATAAAGCAAAAAAACATGGGGTGATGATTCATGACGATTTTTATAAAGTAGTGTTTGACCAGATAAAATCAATTACGACATACTTTCTTCCTCATGATGATCAGCTATGGGAAGTGATAAAGCGACTCTTTAATAAAGGAATATTAATTGACGGATTATTAGGACCTATAAAACAACCTGTGGCAGTTAATTGTCATGGAAAACCAATTTCTTTGACTCAATTTGAAATAATATTTAGAAAGCCTGTACAGCTTGTGGTAGTAAATGAAGCACAGAAGCCAAAAGAAGAAGCTAAATGTGAAGGTATAAAATTTCAAATGTAATAATAAAAAAGGACGTAATGAACTTACTTAACTAGCTCATAAAAATAATTAAAAGCTTAGTAAAATTCAAAGGGAAATAGTTAATAAAAATAAAACAATAAAAATAAGTAATAAGAATAAACTAATTAAGAAGAAGAAAGATAGGGATGTTATTTACTTAAGTACGACTTTCAAGCTGTTAAGTATGCTTATTTAACCGATAATAAAAATAACTAAGAGTTAAGTAAAACTGGAAAAAAAAATAAAGCAAGGATGTTTTTAAATAGGTTAAATTTATATGCCTATTTATAGACTCTTTCACTTAGAAGAAAGAAAAAAAACTAATAAAAATAATAGAGTCTAAACAGTTAACGATAAGAATAAAACAAGGATGTTATCTCCTTTTTTAATTCAAATGGTTCAGAGCGATTATTTAGCCAAAACCTATAACTTGAATACATAATTTAAGCTTGGTACTATTCTTTTAATCTGTAATAAAATCCTTACTAATGTCCCTAAAAATCGATTTAAACCATCCAATCTTTCTACTAAAGAATAAAGTTTTTGAAGTAAGTAAAAAATTTTTAAATACATTTGGCTTTAACTACTTTCAGTATTTACGATGCTTTGCTGATGGTTCTATAAATTGCCTAAGCACTGATACAGGTTTATTTGAATATTTTCAACATATTGAAAATGAGCCCGTTGTCTTTTCTTCCTTTTCTAATGAACATGAAAAAGCCCATTCATATTGGTTTTTTTGGGATGAAGAGTTACCTAGTATGCCGGTGCAAATTGCTCGAGAAAAATATAATTTTCATAATGGGCTTACATTGGTTAGGCGTAACAAAAATTATTACGATATGATTGCTGTCGCACTCCCTTACGAGCACTCAAATCCTGGCGCATTCTATCTCAATAAATTTAAAGTCATAGAGCAATTTATTTTTGACTTTGAATTACAAAATAAAGAGTTAATAATGTTACTAAACAAAAATCCTTTAAGACTTCCTATAGCTTATCGTGATGTGAATTATAAAGATATCTGCTTGCCTCAGGGTCGAATTATTGTGGAGGGGAAAACTAAATCAACTTATATTACAACTCAAGAGTTAACTTGTTTAAGATTATTGCTACAAGGAGCGACACATAAACAAATTGCAAAATGTCTCGATCTTTCCCACCGAACAGTTGAGACTTATTTAATGCGTGCTAAACAAAGGACAGAATTTTCTTCCTGGTACGAGATAGAACGTATGCTGTATTCTTGTTCTGCTATCTAGAAGATTTACTAGTTGTAAGTATTTATAACGGACAGACAAAAAAAATTTACCTATTAAACTCAGCCAGGAATAAAATTAATCTTGGAGAGTTTGATGAAGATATTAGCTAATAAACCTGCACGACATTTATTTGAACAATTTTGCGATGGTTATGAAAAGCGTGATTTATCTTTGACACTTAGCCTTTTTACAAAGGGAGCTAATGTTTGGGGTT
Organism: Legionella pelazae; assembly: GCF_052527395.1. Taxonomy (NCBI): domain Bacteria; kingdom Pseudomonadati; phylum Pseudomonadota; class Gammaproteobacteria; order Legionellales; family Legionellaceae; genus Legionella; species Legionella pelazae. Next base: position 77,512 of record NZ_JBNVZS010000008.1, on the reverse strand, counting down.
CAGGCCTTGATGAATATCGAGTAGGGTTAAAGGAAATCGAAGAACAATTAAGGAGAGATTGGAGCCAGTCAGAGTACTCTAAAATAGAAATTGTACGTTTTGTGCCAACGCCTGATAATGCTTTGTGGGCTGCTGCAGTTTGTAATGCGCGCATTAAAGTTGCCAATGAGAATTATTTATTTGAGCACTTGCGGGGTACTTTGATCGTTGAACAAGAAGATGGCGCTTGGAAAATAACGCATATGCATGCTTCTTTTCCTGATTATAGAAATGCAGAGAATAATTCTTTTCCAATTAATTAGGAGTAATGAGTTAATTGGCGGGCCATACCCATAGCCGTCAGGCTAAGGAATTTTGCCATTGTTTTTTCATAAAGCCCCTCAATCTTGGCTACGTTTCGCTTTAATAGGCGCCTACGTTCTGCGACTTGTTCGCGGAATCCAGAATCTCACTATATCGCTGGATCTCGCGGACGAGTCGCGGGAAGTAGACAAGGTGAGCGGACAAGCTGCGGAACGTAGATGATATAAAAGAAAAATGTTTAGTTTGACGGCTATAGGCTCATACCCGACACCGATCTTGAATCTAATTGAGAATTTAAATTAAAGTATCTTTTTATTCATTGTTTTGTCTAAACTAATAGTCGAAATTAAGTTTACGTATCAATTATTTTATGAAAAATTCAGGTTCTACTAGCGGCTGTTTCTTTATTTTTGGTTTCGGTTATACTGCCCAGTTTTTAGCAAATGCTTTAATTAATCGCAACTTTAAAGTCATTGGCACTACCCGGAATAAGCAAAAAATTTCAATTCATACACAGTCAGTTTATTCTCTTATTAATTATCATTTTGATGAAATTTCAGCCTATCTAAAAGAAGCAACTCATCTTCTAATAAGTATTCCGCCAGTAACACCGTTAGGTGATCCTGTATTGTCTGATTTTAGCGATTTAATTAAAGATAATAGTCACCATTTAAAATGGCTAGGCTATTTATCCTCTACAAGTGTTTATGGTGATCATCAAGGTAGTTGGGTAAATGAAGAGTCAGCTTGTTTAGCACAAGATGCCCAAAGCACTTTAAGATTAAATGCTGAGGAAGCCTGGATGGCATTTGCAAGGCAATATCAACTGCCATTGCATATTTTTAGATTGGCAGGCATTTATGGTCCAGGAAGAAATGCTATAAGTCGTATTAAAGCTGGAAAAAAATTAAGTATTTATAAAAGTGGGCAATTTTTTTCTAGAATCCATGTCTCTGACATTGTATCTATTTTACTTGCTTCATTAGAATATCCTAAATCCTATTCTATTTATAATGTTGCTGATGATAGGCCAATTGCTTCTCATGTTATTGATGAGTATGCGTGTACTTTACTAAATCAAGCTCCTTTGCCCCTTATCGATTATGGGGACGCAATTCTCTCACCTCAAGAAACACATTTTTACAACAATAATCGTCGAGTATCTAACACTAAAGTTAAAAGTGAATTAAAAGTTAAGCTTAAGTATCCAACCTATCAAGAGGGATTAAATCAATTATTTAAAGAAGAATGTTAAAAATAAAGAGAGGTAGTTTTTTATTTTAATTTTATGGCTCAGATTAGCGCTAAACCTAACAAGCACACTGTAAAAAAATGATTTTTAGGATTATTTTTATATTTTAAATCGATGTAAGGACAAGAATTATGGCAAGTCAAATCTCAGTCTAAATTTCATTGTGCTAATTTACTTGCCAATTGAACTCTAATCTAAGATAGCTGAGATTATTTTGATAACGGCGAACTATAGTAGACTATAGCTCATCGTTATGAATAATTAAGTATGACATTATTTCTTTTATTAAGAAGGCATACCTATAACCTCAGTCCTTAACTGAGCGCTTTTCTCTTCTTCTTTTTCAGGCCAAACACGCTTAAAGAAATTAAACGAATATTGCCGACTATCAGGTTGTACCGACTCACATGCATTAGGGCATGTTGGCACTAATAAATGCGAAAGAACGATATGACCATTCGCTGTACGCGCGTTTTTATATTTCTCTTCAGAGACATAAAATTTATGAGATTTAGGATTATCTTGCAGCCATTCCTCTTCAATAGCAGAAAGCGTCTGGCCTTGCTGCTTTTTAGCCGTTAATGCTTTCGTTTTTTCTTTTACTAACGCATAAATTGATGCTTTGTTATAGGGAACCAATTTATCATCTGCAAAACGTTTTCCCTGATTATCTTTTTTAGAGCGAACGACAACAAAGTCCCGATCGTGTGGAGGAATCGCTGAAAATTGTTTTTCTACATTTAAAGACCAGCCGCTTACAATGATAAGAGGATTTAAAATAAATTTTACAGAACCATGAATAAACCAATTTAACCAAGTTTTAGGATGCAGAGGATTTGCTCCTTGAGGAGCGCGACTACGTTGTTCAACAATTGCGGTTATTGAGCGAAATGAACGAGCATCATACAGTTTAACGGGTAAATTATCTTCTGTATGTAATATACCAGCTGTATGTGCAGCGACATTTCCACCTAAACATTCGCCCATGAAAGCAATATTCTGTGGATTTGCACCTAATTTAATTAAGCGCTGGGCCTGAGCAAGCGCATCATCATAAAGATCCTGTTCACTTTTTATAATTCCTTTACTTAACCCTATACCGCGATAATTAAAAGCAATGACGGTGACATTTAGCTCTCTAGCATATATTTGATGCAGTTTAAGCCAATCTACAAAATTATTACTTCTAGGCATCGCTGTTATAATAAACCGGCGTTTGGCTATGTCTTGACTCGCTGATTTTGGATTGCGAACTTCTACTGAATCAAGGACAGCATTATCTGGTGTTTGTAATTTATAGAAATAAAGGTGGTTTCTATTTTGGCGAAAGTCATATCCTAGACGCTGCTCTAATTTTTGATAAAATCGCTCTTGTTGTTCTTCATTGAGTTGCTCAAGGCCACGAAAATGAATCTGATCAGGTTTGAATTTCGGATTATCACCTTTAATCTTAGCTTCAACGTTGTTAACTACTTTATCTAAATAATTATCAATATACTTTTCAGCACGTGGTTTAGGAAATAAGTGAGTTACCCAGCTCAGTAGAACATCGAGAACTTTTACTGTAATCGTATGATTTACTAAAAAATTTCGCCAGTTTAATAATTCTCTAATTAAAATATTTTTTTTAGGTAAAATGTTAATAATATCCATTTCTTCTGAAGACATAAATAATGGATCAGGGTATTTAGGATTTTGTAAGATAAATGCATCATCTTTTTCTTCTTTACGAAAAAGTGGATTAATGACGAGATAGCTAAGTAGACGACCAACGAGTATTTGCCATAGGGTATAAGGTAATTTGATTAAATGTTTTAAAAATTGGCCAAATTGCTCTAAAGGTTTTTTTGGGGGCCTTTCTAAACGGTAGAACCCACCATATTTGCTTTCTGATTTTTTAAGAGCTACGTTTAAATTAGACATAAATCATACACTTACATATAAAAATGCACAGTTTATACTATTTTGTAACTCTTGTACAAGAATTATAAAAAAAGACAGCTATTATGAGGGTTACAGTCTTAAGACTAATGTGAGTTTTTATAATAAGGATCTTGCTGTTAAATGCTATCTTAGCTTATGAAAATTATTTTAAGGAAGAAACATTGCTCTTTAAGGTAAAGGGACCTTACCAGTGTCTAAAGTTTCTATTTTTATTAACCTAAGTGCATGTTCAATTCGATCTAGGGCATCTTGTAATAGCTTACCTGTTTTACCTGCTGATGCAGGTCCAACAGCCTGCTTAACCAGCTTTAAATTATCTTCTATTGCTTCTTGTAGCACCTCTCTACAATTAAGCAGTTTTTCAGGAATTAAGCTATCTTTTAATTTTTCCTGCAGGAGCGCAATTTCGCTATATTTTGATTCAATTTCCTTTTCAATGCTCTCGCTTTCAGCAGAAGTATTGTCCCTAATGCGAATTTGGTACTTAAGCTTTTCTATTTCTTGTTGTAATTGATTAATTTTTGGAAATATCTCGTCAATCTCTGCCATTGCCTTTTCAATGACTACTTCTGCTTTCTTAATACAACCTATTTTTTTACTGTTTTCTACGGTGTCAAATATACGACGGACTGATGAGTGAGTGTTTTTCTCTAAATAGATTTTAAGCATCCTATCAATAACTTTTATTTCATGTACTGCAATGAGATGATTAAAATAAGTATTATTTTGAATGCCATCAATAGAACGTATTGGTCTTACTGCAAAGAAATGTTTACCTTCTTCTTCATGGTAGTCAGTATATTGCAATTGTGTTCCAGGGGCATACAATATTTCTAATTCCTCTTGCTTAAGTGATAGTGACGTCACATTTCTACCCATTGTATTAGATGCACTATTTTCCCGAAAAACTACAAAAATATTAGAATTTGTCTGGAAAAAACTATTATTTCTGCTGGTACTTAGGAAACCTCGTTCAACTAAAGCATTATTTACTTTTAGTGCTTCTAATCTTTCTTTTAAATAACTTGCATTAACAGGGGAGCGTTCCTTCCTATATGTTTTCCTTACGTAATCGGTTTGCTCTTCAATAATCTCTGATTCTCTAGAAAGGCCGTGGGCTGCTATGGCCGTGCTTAATAGTATTTTAGGGATAATTGTATTTTGTTGCTTTGCAGAGAGATTTTTTAATAGGTCTACTTGACCTTGCTTACGTAAAAATTGTTGAATAATATAATGAAATTCAGAAGAATAGGCTGTAATGGCAAGCCTTTCTCCATAGTGCAAGTGTGTCCACTCTCTTTTTTTATCCCACCTTTCATAATCTTCGCTAGTGGGTACTTTATCTAAATCCTCTAAATCGGTTGCAGTTTTGTTCCAGGGGTGCTTGCAAATGAAGCCTTCATAGGCTTTTAAATGCTCCGCCGAAAATGAAATATGTTCAAAATCAGGATTATGTAGTAAGATTTGAGTCACATTAAATAGCTTGCCATCAATAGTAATTTCTAATTCTTCTAAGGCATTATAAGAGCAGTTCATTGTTTTATAATCACCCAGTAAAGCATGTAATAATTCTTCAAGCATTAAAGTTGCGTTAGTTTTAACTCGTGGCCCTTGTGTTGGTGGTTGTGTTAGCTCAGTGTTTAAAATAGCAAAAAGAAAGTCGCCACTTGTTCTATTTATAAGCAGCTTATAGCCTTGCGGATGATCTTTTTTAGCAGTTAAAAAACAATCTTTTAACGATTTTTGGCCACTTGATTCTTCATATAAGGTTATTATTTCTTTTAAAAAGTCTCTTTGTGCCTCATCATCTTTGGGATCTTTACAAGCCCAGAGGGCTCTATTACTAGTAATATTTGCTTCAATCTGAGAAAGTAATTGCTTAAGTTCATAATATTCCCAAGGAAAATCAGCGTCTCTTTGTTGAGCACTAGACTGAACATCCTCTTTCGTATAATAAGAAGGAAAATCTTTTTTAAGATGGGCATCACATAATTTTAATCTTACACTAAATTGTTCTCTAGCAGTTTGACTAACTAAAGGACTTCTTTCGCAGAAGTCTACCATCTCTTTGAGAATCTCTCTTAAGGAATAAGCCTTATTTTTAAAAATAATTCTTGTATCTTGTTCAATGCAAGCTTCCAAATGAACTCTATCATAGAAAAGGTGAATAACTCTTCCATTAAGTAGAGCTTCTTCTGAAGTGAGAAATTTTTTTATGACATCCTCTAATGTTATAGCATTAATAGTAATATCATTAGGTGGTTTAATAGTATAAGGAATATTAAGAACATGACAGATAGCCTGAAAGCCTAAAAGAGCCTGTTCCCTTATTGCCTCAGATGTATACTCTGGAACAAAGAGTAATTTTTCACTTTTATGCTCTTTTTTGAGAAGTGCTATAGCATCGGCAATTGAGTTAAATAATTGCGATAGGGGGATTGTTCTACTTCTGCTAGGGTTTTTTTATTATCAATATTTATATTAAGGCTTGCTGCAGCCTGCTCAATATTTTTAATGATTTTAGCTGTGTTTTTTGTAAATTTTTTCTTTTGTTCTTGATAGTGCTGAATTCCATAATTTGGCTCATTGTTGGGCATTAACTTAATGGTTTCTAATCCTTCACTGAATCCATAAAATAAAACTGCAGCTAAACTTAAATAACCGGTGCTATTTCTAAGAATCCCGATAGAACTGGTTTGATCGAGTTTAGTTGTTTTGGCATGAATCGCAAATAGGGCTATAATGGTTTCCGGTGTTAATAAATCAGCTATCCTCTTATCAAGTAAGATCATGCGATTTAGTGCCGCGCTGCCATAAAAGTGCTGATCAAAATACTCATTATTACAAATCTTTTGAATTTTCTTTATATTTATTCTCGCTTGTGGCGTAACTGTAAAATCTTTCTCGCCTGAGGAAAATTTAAGCAGTATTTCCGTTAATAGTGAAGGTATGGTAGCTGGCATGACATTTCCTAAATCTTTAAAAACAAAGACTGTAAATAGTCAATGATAAGTATATTAATTATACATCATGTATATTATTTAAGACTTAAGTTTGCAATAAATTAAGCCTACGCGAATATGAAGCAAAGTAAAACGCTAATCCTATTATTTTAGTTTAAAATCCATACACTCTTTTACATCTAAGCTTAGATTGGTTTCTAAATTCTTTGCTAAACTAAAATTAAATGAATAAGTTTGGAGATAGCAATGAGGTTGCGTTTAAGCCAGATCCAAACACTTTTAGCTATTATGTTAGAAGTTGCTACTGAGAAAGGTAGAAAAAAGTTAAGTGCCTTACAATCTAAGTCAATAAGGGCGGTATATACTGTTGTTTTTAATCACCAAGATAAGCCCTTATTAAGAGATCTGCCGCAAGTAACTGTTAATGATTTTCAACATGAATTTCCTGAAAAAAAACAGGCAGAATATGCTTTACGCTTTCTAGTTATTACCGCGTTAATGGATGGTGAAATTAATCCTGAAAAAATAAAAATTGTTTTTGAGTATGCGAAAGCAGTAAATCTAAACCCACATTATCTCTTACAGCTTAAAAAAACATTAGATAATGATTTGCCTTGGCTAATTAAAGATATTAACCAAAAGAATTTAGAAAGCTTTGACATTTTTCCTAATCTAAAGGATGAAAAAGATATTGATAACTGGCTTTTTCCTTATCGAGGTGATAAACAAGATCCTGCATTAGTCAAGCGATATGAAGCGCTTTCCCAACTACCACCAAATAGTTTTGGTTATCATATTTGGCAGCAATTTAAGAGAAATAACTATAAATTTCCTGGTGAAGAAGAAGGCGCTAACTATGCATTTATAATGCCACACGATTCAATTCATGTGTTGAGTGGATACAATACTAGTCCTTATGGTGAGCTATTAGTTTCTGTATTTACCTCAACGATGTTAGATAAAAATCCTATTTCAGGACATGTGATTCCGGTTATTTATTCTTTTTATTTAGGTATTAAACTAAATGATCTTGCTGGCGCTGCACGAGTAACAATTGATCCTTATGAATTTTGGGAAGCTTGGTATCGCGGCTCACAAATGCAAGTTAATTTATTTGCCCATGGCTGGAGTCTTTGGGATGTTGCTGAGGTTCCCTTAGTAAAATTAAGGCAATTATATTGTGTTTTACCGACACGATATCGTGGCTTAGCCAATGCTAAAATATAATACGCTTTTATAAATAAGAATATCTTTCATTAAAGTAATATTCCCCCATGTTTTCAGTAAAAAAATCAGGCGTTTCATAATCCTGCATTATTGCTTTAGCTTTTTCTAGTAAAGCGTAATCTTTAAATTCCTTTAGTAACTTTATGTCCTTGTTGATATATTTTGGCCTATCAGCACCAACGATGACGGCACTAATATGAGAATCCTGGTAAAGGAAGGCAAGTGCTAAACTGGTTAGTTGATCATAATCCTGCTGGGTTAAGTCCAATAGGGCACGTACTTTTGGGCCATAAGGTAGATTAGGATCATTGATGTGTTGTTTAACATAGGGTGTTAATAAACCTGTACCTAGCCCGCCCCTTATAATTACGCCCATCCCTTTAGCATAAGCAGCATCAATATAAGGTTTATTGCGCTGATTAATTAAACTGTATTCCATTTCTATGACATCAAAAATATTCATATCAATCGCATATTGAGCAGGTTCTCCATTAACAGAGACACCGATAAAGCTTAACTTTCCCATATTTCTTAGATCTTGTAATGCTTTAACAGCTTCGCCTTTTTCTAAGACATCAATTGCTGTTTTATTATCTAGATGGAGTAGTACCACATCCAGTTTATCTATCTTTAATTTTTGTAAGCTCTCATGCACGTCATTAAAAATAGCTTCTCGGCTGAAATCATAATCAGCAGCAGGCTTGGCACAATAAATTTCGTCATAAGCTTTCTGTTCACAACGAGGATCATTGGCTTTAATATTATGCTCACCTGGTTTAGTGATTAAGAGGTAATCAAAAGTCTTACGTGGAATATAACGTCCAATTCGTTCTTCACTTAACCCATAAGAAGAAGCCGTATCTATGACATTCATACCCTTTTTTAGTGCCTGTTGTAAGACAGCTTCTGCTACCGATTCTGATGGATGTAAGCTTTCCTTGCCTGCAATGCCCCAGGCACGTCCTAGCTCAACGGTTCCTAATCCTATAAAAGAAACCGATCTATTTAATTTTTTAATATAGCGCTTGGGTAGCTCAGAAGGTCTGTTAGGTTCAGTCTTTTTCGAAAAAGAATAATTGCCTATAACAAGAAGTAGCAGGCCTAAGAGAGCGATTAAAAACTTCATTGTAATTTCCTATCCTAAATTAGTGCTTAAGCTAGGTAGTCGCTTTAAATTAAAGAAAAAGCAAAAACCCTCAGCAAGTTTCTGTATACATTTTGATAATTAAATTAGAAAAGCTAAGCTGCAATCAGCTTAGCTTGCATACTGCATGAATTCCATAAGAATTTAAAGTCTTACGGTTGATTAATAGATATTGCTTCTTGTTCAGTTTGATTTACTGATTTTATTCTTGATAACGCATTATTGCGTAACATCCTTATTTCAATTTCCATAGGAGTAGTAAAAAAGCTAACGCGATTTCCTGTTATTAATTTTGTAAGTGGCCTTAGGATGTAGTGATCAATAAAAGAAATTAATAAGTTATGTACGCTTGTACTTAACTTTTCAAGTCGGCCGTCATTTAAAGTATCGGCAATTTGAGTAGATAATTCACCAATTAATCTCCTGTTCTCGTTTCTATTTGACTCAAGTATTTTTTGAGTAGTTTCAATAGCTCTTTCTATATTTAATAAATTTCTTGTTCCTTTTGTACGAATTGCGTTATCTATAATAAGTTGATTAACATTCAGCTTTTCCTTTAAATACTTAAGTTCATTATCGAATGGCATGCCAATCTCAGTTAGAGTAGTAAATCTCGGATCAGCCTCTCCTATATCAATTTTTTCTTTCTCAATAGTTGCATAGATTGAATTTAATGTTTCAAGGTAATAGTTTATTTTCTCCTGTTCTTTTTGCAGCGTACTAGTAATAGAATCTAAATGTTGAATTCTTAAATTGATTTGACGTTCTACTTCTCGTTTCTGCGTTTCCTGTTCCCTTTTAAGATGTTCATTTATTTTTTTACCTAAATTAAAAACAGTCTCTATAATTTCTTTGTTTGTCTTTAATTTTTGTAATGATGCCTGATAGTCATGGCCACTATCTTGCCCATCATTTATGACGCTAGTAAAGGTATCATGTGCAACACTATACTCTGTAAGCGCTGTATGTAAGATTTGTTGTGTAGCACTCTGGCCTTTTAAAATAGCTTTTTGTAGCGCATCAGGAATAGAGTTTTTAGTCTCTTTAGCAAAAATGTTTTGTACCAAATAGTCCCTATGGTTAATAATAATTGCTACTACTTGTTGACTTGTGTACTTTTGATTATTGTATTCGATAGAGCCATCTTCTTGATAATTTATTTTAGGGTATTTTTCATTGAAATCTTTTTTAAAATTAGCAATGTAACCTTTTATACGAGTAATATTGTTATTAACTGTGTTTTCTGCCCCATTTTTACCTGAAAGCCGAAATATTTGTTGTAATTGATTGCTCGTTTGTTGAGTCGTATTTGCTTGGAAGTCAATTTCCATTAAGGCTTTAAAATAGTGCACCCAATAGAAGTTACAGAGGCGACTATGAGGATTAGAGCCGGCCATTTCTTCTATCAGACGCTGTCTTTTAGCGCAAAATTCCACATCGCTTGAGTAGCGCCTTAACTTTAGTTTTTCTTGCATTAATAATGAATGAACAGCTTGTATCGTTTCATTTATTGTTTGCAATTGCTTATCTAGTTCGCTTATACAACGTTCTCGCTCATTATTTAAATCATTAATTAAATTATTCGAGCTATTCCAAACAATACCGTCAAGAGGGGATAATTGCTCTAGCTGCAAAAATTTAGTTTTGTCAAGGTTTGATTGTTGGCTTAAAATTGTTTTAATAGCCTCTGTTAGTTCAGAAGAAGTGCCGGGTAAAAAGAAAGCTAGTCTAGCATCCCCTAAAAACTGATATCTTAATTTTAAATCTTGTTGTTTTTGATAAATTAATTTATCTTTTTGGGCAAGTGTTATCTTAGTTAAAATAACTTTACTTTGTTGTATTGTTACAAAGCGTTTGTTTTCTAATTCCTCTAATAGTTGGCCAAGCTTTGCATAAGCAGCTCGATCGATAGGATCGTTATTATTCTGGGAAGCAATTTGCTTGAATTGACTTACTAAACTACGAATATCGGTTAAGTACCTTTGTAATTGTTTATTATCGTTTTTAACTAATTGATCACCATTAGCTTGTATAAAATTGTCTATCTCATTAAAGGTTACTGTTACCTCTTCCTTAATCATGTCATAAATTTCTTTAAATGTTTTAATATTAGTTTTCCATTGTTTACTATCAACTTCCGCAGGAAGATTCTGGCTTTCATACTGCTTAAGCTCATTTTGCAGGGGAGAGAGGTGGCTAAGTTCCTTTTCAATTAGTTCATTTTGTTTTGTTAACAAATGGTTTAAAAAAGTAAAAGTACCAATATCATTAATTGTTTTAAAGTCATTAAGCTGTTTAATTAACCCAGCACATTTTTCAAAGTTGTCTTCAAGACGCTTAAAAATGGCATCGATTGCAGCAAAGCAATTTTTAGTCGCACCATTGAATAATATTTTTCTTTTCTCTTGCAAGGCGTCTTTTAACCTAAGAATTTTCTGATTTAATAATTCATATTGCTGCAATATTATGAAAGAGGTACTAAGAGTCTCAGCTGCTTGCGCATAGTTGTCTTTTCTATAATTAAATTGGTCTAAATAGCTTAGATCGGGTTGCGGCTGTAGTAGCTCTTTTAAATAATAATCATTTTGTACCAATATTAAAAACGCGTCAGTTGCTGTGGTAGTTAAACTAGCTGAACTAAATAGGCGCTGGATTAGAGAAGTGCCTAATTTTTTGGTGTTAGTCTCTTTTTCATCTAAAGTGGATAAAGTGCTAAGTGATTTAAAATCCTCATGTAAAGTTTGCCAGCTTTGTCGCAATTGCTCATGAGTAATTTTATTTATGTTTACCACTGTAGGATCTTGAATTGAAGCGATACGATGTTTTTTACTTTTTTCAGTTTTCTTTTTCATTAGTCACTCTACTTAATTAGATTAAGAATTGCTGCCGAGTATAATCAGTAAACCTTAAGTCCAGATTAACTAAATTAAGATCAGGGTGATTTATTTATGGTTTTTTTGATTTATTTAAGACTTAAATTGTTTTTAAGGTTTCTTTTGAAAGTGATACTGGGGATTAATTTTGCCAAATAGAAATATTATCATTCTTGGCTCACTATGTTTAATTTGATCTTAAAATAGTGGATTTTAAAAATTAATACTATTTAAAACTGGAATTTTTTAGTGTATAATTTACTCAAATTGTATAATATTTATGAGTATAATCCTTGCTAACCTTCATTCTAGAACAAGATCAGGACACGGAACTGTCTATTCGTTACATAATTATTAAAGAGTCTAATGTTACTGTTTATTATAAAGGATTCGATGAATTATTAATTATGATGGATGTAGCTGATGAACTTGAAAAGAATAGTAGATCATCTTTAACGTATGTGATCGATCATACAACTGAAGAAAGAGCTATTTATCATGAAGGAATTGATAAAGATTATAGTGATGATGGCCATTATCATTTTAGGAGAAAAGACAAACTAGTTCTCACCCTAAATGATATTCAGTTATTATTAGACATCTTGCATGACTACCTGCTCCTTACAAAGGAACAGCATAGAAGCTTATTAAAGCAAATTCAGGAGCCTGTAAAAAGCAATGGTATTTCCACGCGAGCCTTCCTTTTAAATGTAAGTTTTTTTGCTAATCTGCAATCGGAAGAATTAGAAAATGGAGATTATTTAGCTGAAACTCAACAAAGGGACCATGAAAATAATTATTAGGTCAAAAGCTAATTATAAGATGAGCCTCATGAAAGGATCTATAATAGAGTAAGCATTGTAATCATTTAGAGAAACGAGAGTACAATAATGCTAGACTATGCGATTGAGGCTGCTGTATTTAGACTACCTATTCCTTTTTTTAATTTTACGCATAATTTTTGGATGTTAAGAAACATCAATGAAAATAAAATTATCGCACAATTACATGGGCTTGCGACGTCAAGAAACAGCGGTAGAATTGTTCCTATAGGCTATCGACATGATCATAGTTTACGTGCGCATTGCTTTGTTTACGATGAAAATTTTGCTAAGCAATTTGGGTTGACAGTTAGTTCTTATAGATTACCTATTCATGCTTGCAATACTGTCTATACTAAAAAAGATTGTATTGATCGCTGGCTAAAAGCTATAAGGGCATTAGAAGCAATCAATAACTTAGATCTTAATTATCCGCGTGGAGGATTTTGTATCCCAACGTCAAAAACAATCAATAGTAATTCTTTGTATCATACTTTTGCCCAAGTGATGAATGTAAGTCTGTATAGTTTTGCGGGATTTTTGCAAGTTGGACTACAAACTTCTGTTTATGAGCAGATTAAAAAGAAGCTTTGATTCTGATAGATTCAGTATTGAATAAAGGCTGTACTAAAAAGCCAGCCTTACAATTTAAAAGAAATAACACATATATCTTATTTTAATAATAACCAACACTCTGTCATTAACTCTGTTTCAGCAACTTCATGATCAAAATTGTAATAGCAAAAAATACAAGGTAAATCAGCAAGCTCTTCTTCAGAGTTAGGTAACCAGTCGCGATATAAATAATAAATTGTTTTATCAATGTTATCACGCGAGCCCTTATGAATTGCTACAGCATAACGGCCTTTAGGTAAATATTTTTCTGTCACATTTCCTTCAATTTTTAAGTGTTTAGGCACGGTAATGCCTAGATCAAAGCGAAATTCATCACTAGGTGTTGTCTTAGGATCATCATAAGCAAAACCAAAAGCCTCACCTGGCTTAGGTTTTAAATTAATAGGTTGCGACTTTGCCCAGGCAATTAACTGATTTACACTTTCACCGATTCTTGCAGAATCACCCCTATGTTCTAAAACTGCTAAGCGCCGCTCATGCATCTCTTTTATAACTATATTCATTGCTTTATCTCGTTTAGGCAAACAATAAGGCAACTTTTCCCACACATGCCAGCTCGATTGTGACCTAAATAGACTAGGCGATTTACCACACGTCTGTTTAAAGGCTCGAGTAAAGGCTTCATGGGATTCAAAGCCTGCATTGATTGCAATATCAATAATTGATCTATCTTTTTCAACAATTAATTGGTGAGCTGCTCGTTTAAGCCGCAACCAGCGTATATATTGTTGTAAAGATAACCCTGTATAAGCGGTAAATAAGCGATGAAAATGAAATTTGGAAAAACAAGCAATCTCACTTAATTGGGTTAAAGTCAGCTTATCATCCAGGTGCTTACCAATAAATTCCGTGACTTTTTTCAATTGCTGCTCGTAATTCATCATAATCTCTGCTTCATACGTCTTACCTACATAAATAATGATATTGATTTTTTAGTATTAATGTTTGACTAATCTTGCTAATTAGAGAGAAATAGGCTTTAGAAGATATAAATTATTACGTTGCTCACCCTTAAACAGTGTTGGTAAATTTAAATATTATGTAAGGTAAATTCACCCAGCCAGGAAGACACCCGTATTGCTCCTACCTTTTTCGCAACAAAACACAAGAGCAAAAAAATCTCGAAGATATATATCATGATGTTCAGAGTCTTAAGCCAGAGGTCTAAGCTAGTATATTAAGGGAATTTCATTCAATAAGTTTTCTTTAAACTAGATGAACTAATTTTATTTATGCCAATATATTTTCCAGGATGACACTTTTCAGAATATTGATCAATAAAAATAGTTAAATAAAAGGCTTATTTTTATCTAAAATTAAATTTCTAATAAAATTATTTATACTTAAATAAATTAACCATCATAGATAAAATAAATTAACTTAAAAAATTTAAATAAATCAAATAAATAGAAATTTAAATTAAAAATAATTGCTATTTTTTCGTTTAAAATAAATTTTTTTTCCTTCATGTTCTCTTAATTTTTCTTTGTTAAAGTTGGTAAAATTTTAAGAAAAATAGAGTTAACATGAAAATATTTATAAAGAGTAAGGAAATAGTTCGCTATAATAAACAGCAAAATTTATTTGATGTTTTTGAAAGCCTGCTAATTAGTAATCATTCATTCCCCTTAACTAATAAGGAAGCTTTTTGGAATGATGTTGCAGTTATTATTTTACAGGATTTAGAAAAAAAAGGGATTAAAATTGCTAATCAAATTATTGATAAAATAAATTCAAGTGGTTCCTATAATAACTTAATTCTCAATTATATAATTGAGCAATTATATAGGCATCCAAATTACCATTTATTCTTAGAAAAACTAGCTTTGAAACTAAGTGATTCTAAAGAAAGAATGATTTCTTTAACAACTTTGCAAAATGCTGGAATTAGTAATCTGGAGAAACTAGAGAAAGTAGTTAAAGAATTCTTGCTTGAGCAAAAAAAATTAGCTAAGAGTTCTCCAAATTTAAGGAAAATTAGAGATGATGATGATTTCGAGCAGCTAATAGATTGCCTAGCTGTCAATCCTTTATATGAAAACTTTTTGCATGCATTTACTCGACAATTGGCTTATGAATTTAACAAATCTAAAGAAGAAAACGAGGCAGAAATTGTAGCGCCAGAAGTTATAACGTATGAATCCTTATTACAGTTTTTCCAATCTATAAGCACTGATATTACACTCAAACTCCCTGATGCCCAGCATTACAAAAAGCGCACGCTTTATGTAACGCTTAACGCTAGATATTTAGATTACACGATATTAAAAAATGATGGTGAATTAGTTCGAGACGTAATCCGTTTCAGTGAAATCAATGATCAAATTAATGAAGAGGTTACAGAGGAAGATCTAAAGCAATATTTGCCTAATATTCTTAAAATAACCGCGACAAGAGGACATACGAATCGATTAGCTTTAAATAATACAGTTTCATTGCGTGATAGAGCGATAGACTTTATTAACAAAGAGCTTAATCCTGACCTTCATGCAACGAATTTACCGTCAAGTTATTTTATAAAAAGCGAAGAAGCAAAGTTTATCTTGCATCAGTGGTTAGAAGGAAATTTACCGCAATTGACCCAACACTTAATTGCTGATAGTCACTTACGCTATATACAGCAATTAGACACGCTAACAGAGCAAGCTAAAAATCATATTGAGATGAATGGTTGGGTTAAAGATGAAATTGATGCTGTTAGAGATGTAATGAAAAAAGTTGTTTACCTTGTTGCATCTAAAGATAAACAAGATAATGAAAGAAATGACGAACTAGATAGGCAAATTCGACAGTTAGTTGTTCACTTAAAAAGCTTAAAAACGTTTTACGATAAAACACCTTTATTACTGCCTAATGAAAACTTCCCCAAAACAGAAGGAAATTTTAGTGAATTTGTAAAAAATATCATTCTTAATAAATCTAATGATAGGCTAATTGAGTATAATAGCCAGGATGGAGTTTGGCATTTAGAGTGGGATTCCTTAATAAACGCACTAGTTAAAGGTAACAATCTAGTTCAAATCCACAATCAAAAAACGTCTAAAAAAGAGTACTTAAAAGATAATACAGGTCAACCTATTCCAGCACTAACTATTTTTGGAGAAGAACTTAAAGTAAGTTTAGTAACTCGTCTAAGACATGAGTGTCTGCGCTACCATGAGCAAGCATTACAAGATTATCAAAAAGAACAATTGTCAATACAGCTTAGACAATCAGAAGCGGGCGATTTTGCTGATAAGTTAAGTATTCCTACTAAGCCTTTTAATTTACCTACCATTTCGTTAGAGGAAGCAAGGAGAGAGGCTTATCGATATTATAATATGCGACATATACTAACGCTTAAAAGTTATAAAGCTTGGACGAGTAAAGAAAAAAATTTGCAGCAAATTCATAATCGAATTTTACAACCAAATTTTATGGAAGGGATTTTGGATGAACAACTTAAATATGCACAAATTGCTCAAGAAGAATGGTTAACAGATGTATTAGTGCCCAGATTAACGACAGCCCTTTATTTAAATATTGCGGTAAGGTTAATTACAGATTATCGCGTTGAGATTGAAGATGTTAATAAAATAGCTAAACAGCTATGGCACGAAATATTACTTTCTAATGTTGCAGACCACTTAATTGCTGATTGGCAAGAAATGTCAACTAAAATGGCACCGCTATCCGAATCGCATTTTCATGAAGATTGTCTAGAAAAAGCAAGGCAACGGATGAGTCGAATTTATCCTGATGTCGCTGAAGATACCTTTGATTATGATTTTAAATTTAAATCTTGCTTGGAAATGGAAAAGAATAAAGTTCGCAAGCGATTGGTTAATCAGGTTACGGCAACCTTTTTGGATAAGTATTTAGAGCAATTTGCAAGTCAGGCTAACTTACAAAAGAAGCCTCAATTCCCAATTGGTGAAAATAAGGATTATGTTTTCATTGGTCCTGCAGCAAGCGGTAAGAGCACTATTTCCAATCAATATATTCAACAACATAAGCGACTAGATTATGTTTCTATGGCAACAGATGATTATCGTGGTATTTATCTGCCAGCTACAGATAATTTTGAGTGCCGGCAAACTGATCAAATGTTTATTCGCACCCAAGATAGCGCTTATTTAGTAAGTGAACTTGTCGAAGAAAGGATGAGTTCTTTGAAAAATAAAAGGCCCAATATCATTGTGGACGGGGTAACTTATAAACAATCTCATCGTAATTTGGTAGAGACTAATAACAATTCTTTTATCGTTTGTGCTTGTTTAGACGATGCATCAGAAGTAGTTAAACGATCCTATAATCGAGCTATCCGCGAGGACAGTAGTTCAGCGGACAAAGGACGTTACGTTAATACCACAAGCTTACTTCATATGCATAAAACAGCAAGTATGGGCTTAATAGCTTATTGCGCTCCAAATACAACAATCGCTTTTTATAACACCAATATTCGATATGATGAAGTACCGTCACTCATAGCCACTATCGATACTCATGGAGAAAAAACATTAACCATTCATGATGAAAGAGGCGCTCTTTTCCATTTGACTTCTTTCTTTAATAAAAAACGTCTAAATGTGAGTGCAAAAAATGATGGTAGTTTATTTATTTCAAAGCTACAAAAACCTGCCTTTCAAGTTGAATCTTTATTTGCTGTGTTAAATTATCAGTTTAAAATAGTCCTTAAAGACAAGGATGGTAATGCTTATCTAACGTTTAAGAAAAATGATATAGGAAATATTGAAATGACGATTCTCAATTCTGAATGGATTAGAGATAAGCTATCTTCCTTAAGTAGTGAAAAGGAACTTTTAAAGATGATGTTGCTTTATGGACAGTATGGCAGCTTAAAAGAAGTTCAAAAGCAATGCATAATTCATGAAGGTGCTAATAATTTAGTAGAAAATATTCTTAGTAAAGTTATACCTAATCAGGCGTTAGCAGTAGTAAATCAAATGGTATAAATTAACTTTGTATTTTAAGGGCAAAGGAGTGGACTTAAAATTTTAACTTGCCATTGAATAATTCTACAATTAAATTGTTGCTCAACTTTACGCTGCTTCTTTTATTTCTGTAATAGTTTAAGGAGTTTAATCCTCTGCAAGATTATATAATTAATATAGCTTCAGGTTAAATCTAGAAAGTATATGAGTAAGATTTCTGTAGAAGTAGTAGAGTATCAAGCTAATTGGCCGACGCTTTTTTCAGTAGAAGCAAGTCTAATTCAACAAGCCCTAGGCGCTAACTGTATTACTATTCACCACATTGGCTCTACCTCGGTTCCTTGCTTAAGTGCTAAGCCAATTATCGATATATTACCAGTTGTAAAAAATATCTCCTTAGTAGAAAAGGCTGTTTGTCAAATGGAAGAGCTAGGTTATTGCTACCGAGGCGAGTACGGTATTCCTTTTAGGCGTTACTTTCAAAAGGCTCAGGGTGATAAGCGCACTCATCATGTTCATATATTTGAATCTGGCAATTCAGAGATTGATAGGCATTTAAAATTTCGTGATTGGATGCGCGCCCATACTGACGATAGAGAGGCTTACGCCAAACTTAAGAAAGAACTGGCGTTAAAATACCCTAATGACATTATGAACTATTGTGAGGGTAAAGATGCTTTTATTACCCATATTGATAGTAAGACCGGATATACCGGCTTACGAATGGTTCAAGCGCAAATAGCGCGTGAATGGGAAGCAGTACGAAGCCTGCGTCAAAAAAATTTTTTTGATAAGGTTGCAAGGAAGGATCCTTATCAGTGGACTTTTAAAGATTCTTCTCATAAACATCTTATCTTATATAAAGGAACGATAATCATTGGTTATGCTCACATTCAATTATGGCCTGACAGTAGGGCTGCGCTTAGAATAATTGTCATTGATGAACCTTATCGTCATTTAAGCTTTGGTAGTGATTTTCTCAAATATTGTGAGAGATGGCTGGCTGAGCAGAATATAGAAAAAATTTTAGTCCAATCGTCTCCTGAAGCGTATCCATTTTATTGTAAAAATAATTACGTTAAGATGCCTTTTAATGATCCTGAAAATTATCCGAGTGACCTACAAGATATTGAAGTTGGAAAAATTCTAAAGCAGAGCTTAATTAATAAATAAAGTTAATGAAATTTTATGCCTCGTATTAAAAAGTATAAGGAAGAAGAAAGAATTTGCTTTCTAAGCTAAAACAAACTCTTTCTTAAGCTTAGTCTTTATTTGCAATAATCTATTTTTGATTACCATGAAAATACCGAATACTTTGCTCTCTTAGTAAGCATGGCGTTTTTGTCTAATAGGTATTGCTGTCGAACATAATTAAAGATAAAGTCAGTATGGCAAATATTTTTTCAAATCTTGGTTTGCGAGTGGTTTGATCAGGAGTAATCAATGACTAAGCTTAACAGTATAAGTTCATATATAGAGCAAAAAGAGACATTTATTGACACGGCGCATCATATCTTAGATAAGACACCCGATAAACAAGAACGTATGGTTCGACTGACAGCATTTAACACGTTATTATTGTTTGCAACTTATGCTAAGCCGCATGAGTTAGAGAGCCAAATTAAAATATGTTTTCCTGAGAATGATAGTGAGAGTCAAAATACAATTAATTACATCAGTGAGCAATTACGTGATTTAAATTATCTGTGTGTTGCAGCTTTAAGTGATACTGATAATACAAGTCAACAAAATACGATGAGAGAAATTAATTTTTTCAAGCCAGAAATAAAATTTAGCAAAGAAGAGTTAAGCAAAGCATTAATTGAAATGGTCTTAAAAACTACTAAAAATATTTCTTTAGAAGAGTCAGTAAGACTTGGACCTTCATAATAAAAAAATTTAGTTAAGCCATTAATATAACTTAAAGTGCTTATTTAATATTTTTTATTATAATTTTATTTTTTCAAAAAAATTAAGAAAAGCCCTAATCTTAGGTAATTCATATGTGTAAGCACGATAAAATATAAAAATTTCATATTGCCTAAATTGATATTGAGGCAATACTTGAGTCAAATCGCCACGTTCAAGCCAATGCTTAACTAGAGTATCGCCAGTTAAAAACAAGCCGATGCCAGCTAAGCAAGCTTGATTAAGTGCATCAAAATTATTCATATATAAAATTGGTTTAGCACAAGTTAATTGATCCCCATTAGCAAGCGGTAAAAAGTTTGCAGGTTTCCGCAGAGTATGCGAAATAATTTTATATTGAGGTAATTCAGCGGCTGTTTCTGGCTTTCCATAGCGCGCAATAAATTCTTTTGAAGCGCAAAGAATATTGTGAGTCTGAAATAATTTTCTATATTTGAGTGTTTCAGTTGCTGGTGGAATAGCTGGAAAGCCAACCATAATATCAATGTCATCTCTTGCCAAATCAGCATCTTCTTCAGAAAAGATAATTTCTAAATGCAATTTAGGATAATTATTCATAAAACTGTGAAGATGTTTAAGTATCCAATTTTTAGAAGTAATAGTAGAAACAAGAATTTTCAATTCGCCTTGCGGTACTTCTTTACTGGATTCAACAAAGTGTTCAATAGATTCTATTTCATCAACTATAAGTTTACAGCGTTGATAAAACAAAATTCCAAATTCTGTTAATTTAACTTGCCGTGTAGAGCGGTGAAATAATTGTTCGCCAAGATTTTGTTCCAGATTTTTAATTTGCTTGCTAATGGCAGTAGTCGTTAAATGTAAGGCTTGAGCTGCTAAGGTAAAATTTCCTTGAGCAACCTTTAAAAAGCATCTAATCTGACTATGATTATAAAAGCTCATTCTCTCTAAATATTATCAACTATTAGTTCATAATAGATGGAAAAATAGTCAATTTACAACTTTTTAGCATAAATTTATAATAAATTTAATTGAGAAAAATGAGGTATTTTGATTATGAAAGTGCGAACAGTTACCTATGCGTTTCATCATATAGGCGTACCAACAACAAATATTCAACCTGATGAGCGATACAGCTCAACCTTTAAAATGTATACCAGTGGTGGTAAAACAAATGAATTTCGTATTCAATATCATCGTTTTGAAGAAGACTCACCCTTGCATTCTTTAATAAAATCTAAACCACATATTGCATTTAAAGTGGATGATCTTAAAAAAGCGATTAGTAACAAGGAAGTTATACTTGGTCCTTATGAGCCTTTTCCTGGATTTAAAGTTGCCGTCATTAATGAATGCGGTATACCCATTGAGTTAATTGAAACCACCCTAAGTGAAGAGGAAATATGGGAAGAGGATCATAAAGATTCAGTTATTTATCCTACAGAAAATTAATATTTTGCTTACTTTAAGGATGTATAGAAGTAAGCTCTTTTGGTTGCTTATCTAGTGGATAAAGATGCTTACTCTCAAGAAATTTTTTTGCAATATTTGCTATCTCTTTAGGACTTAAAGTAGATGCATTAATCTTTAGAGTGTTAGTTGTCTCTGACAATATTTTATTTGCCATAGGGCGAGTATTATTAAAATAATCTTCAATTCTATAGTTAATGACATCTACCTTATCATCTTTACGGCCTCGGCCTAATAAGCGGGTACGCATAACATCCTTAGAAACAGCTAGATCTATGACAGCAGCAGGTGAACCATAGTGTTTCTTAAAAAGATTCCATTGAGTCAAAGTTCTAGGAAAGCCATCAAGTAAAACGGGCTTTGTTTGTTTTAACACATCAGCTTGGTTCATCACCTCTATAATTTCTTGATCATTTAATAGCTTGCCTTGCTCTATACGCTGTTTAAATAACTGAGCTTGTGGATGCCTTGGGTTACTAATAATTGTTCGTAATGATTCGCCTATGGAAAAATGATGAGCTTTTGGTAGTTGCTTAGCTAATACACCTTTACCGCTACCAGGGCCGCCCATTAATAAAATAATCTTGGGCAAGGCTGCTTTCGTAGAACTTCCTACTAATTTATTAAAAAATAATGCGCTGTTTATCATTTTTATTTTTCTAGTTTATAAAATTAAAGAAGTAATTATTATAGGTTGGATTCAATTAACAATTTTTGAACCTATTTAAGGCACCTTGAGTCATAGTAATCCTAAAAATCACTTATAGTCAAATAAGTTTTAATCTAAAATTTATTTAATTAATTATTGAGCCTATGCTTTCTCTGCTGGTTGCATAACACTTTCTAACAAAGCATGCTTATTGGCAAAATCAATATAATGAATAGTGCGAGTCATAAATTCATTTTCACAAAATACGCGCCAATGAATACTACAAGCTTGGCGATTATTCTCAATTATGTAGTAACTATTTAATCCATCTTTACTTCGCTCGCACATTAATGAGCCTGCATGAAGCACAAGACACGAATAATTGTTATTTTTTTCGATTAAACCCAAATGAGCGTAATGTAAGTGGCCAGTGCATACAATATGAACAGTGCTCTGCTTTAAGTAACATAGAAACTCTTGATCATTTTCCAGCGGTTTATGCAAGCCTTCAAGATAATCAAAATTATGATGAAAAAACAAAATATTTAAGTTGTCATCTTGAGTATCAAAATAACGTGTGATGGTAGCTAAATTTTTATGGGAAAGTTTCCCATCTTTTACCTGATAAGGATTAACACTGTTAATACCTAAAATGCGTACATCATCATTGCTAAAAGTAATAGTTAAATCATTTGTGACATAGCGTTTATAATTTTTAAAAGGATAAAATAGGCGCGCTAATGGATTATGAAAAGGAATATCATGATTCCCAGGTACAGTAAGTACTTTACTCGATAATTGGTTAATAAACTCTTTTAATTGCTCATATTGGTAAACTTTAGCGCGTTGAGTTAAATCACCTGAAATAATGACAATATCTGGCTTATTTTCTGCCATATCATGCATAAATGCATTTAAAATTTGCTTATTATGCATACCAAAATGCAGATCAGAAATGTGAGCTATTTTCATGGTTTTTTGTTAGTAGAATAAGAGACTTAGGTAGACTTTTATAGATTAATGGAGTTGTAACAACTAGTGTATCACCATCAAGAGAAATTGTTACGGTTTTTTTATAATGAACAGTTACTTCAACAGGACATCTTGTGCACCTAACTTCAAAATTATGCTTTTTTGTAAATAGAACGCGTAAAATTTCTAGTAAACGCAGTTTGCCGTGTTTAAAATAATAGATTCCTAATTTAGCATCTTTAAAGCTCTCTCGAGCAAAATTTAAAGGAAATTCATACGAGTAAAGATTATTACTAATCATAAAAAAGGATGATCTAAGTAAAATATTAAAATCATCACATTTTATTAGAAGTGAGTAGGTTTTATGATAAAAGAGTGCTTGAATGAAGCTTGGAATATAGCTTATCCATTTGTTATAAAATTTTGTGTAATAATCTCGTTTTTCAGCAAGTTTCGGATAAAAACCTATTGAAGAATTATTGATAAAAATATTGCCATTAACCTCGGCGCAATCAATAAGTTTGGTTGATTTCTTTTTTATAGCGTCTAGTAATTCATCTACTGCAAAAGGTAAGTCTAATTCCTTTGCAAAATGATTCATGGTTCCTAAGGGTAAAACGCCAAGTATTATTTTGGTGTTAACACACCACTGGGCTGCACTGCGAATCGTGCCATCCCCGCCTCCTACTAACAAAATGGAATGTTTTGAGCGGCACTTTTTTATAGTTTCTTCTAAATTTAAAGGGCTTATTTCATAAAGCTGATAAGCCAGCTTTTGCTTTTCGAGGCCTTCTAAATAAGGAGTAAGTTGATTTGCGTTTTTAGCTTTACTATTAACAATAACAGCAATATCAACCATAAAATCTCCAAGAAAATATAGATAACTAGGCTAAAAGGATTAATTTTAATTAGTTAGTCTCACTATAGTTAATACTATTGTATTTACAAGTTACTCGACAAGATAATTTTCAAAGCTTCAATATCCTGATAATATAATGCAAAAACTTTCTTAGGAAAATTATGCCCTCCTTCGATATTGTTTCAGAGATTGATACGGTTGAATTACGTCATGCAGTTGAAAATACTGCTCGTGAAATGGGAACCCGATTCGATTTTCGTGGTGTGCAATCGAGTGTAGAGCTAAATGATTTAACAGTTACTTTAAAATCGGAGTCAGATTTTCAAGTTCGTCAATTAGAGGATATGTTTCGTAATCATTGTACCAAACGTAATGTTAGTGCAGCTGGGGTAGAAATAGAAGACGAACCTATTCATAGCGGAAAAACTTATTCTTTAAATATGAAGTTTAAGCAGGGTATCGATCAACCTACCGCAAAAGAAATTATAAAGTTAATTAAAGACAATAAGCTTAAAGTACAAACTTCTATTCAGGGTGATAAAATAAGAGTAACTGGAAAAAAGCGCGACGATCTTCAAGAAACAATTGCTTTGCTTAAAAAGTCAGATATTGAAATTCCTTTGCAGTTTGAAAATTTTAGAGATTAGGATCATTTTGTAAAAAGTGCTATTAAATAGATTAAAGCCATACTTCTAGCTTATGTGTTGGAACTTATTCGAGAGCTCCACGCTAACCTCTTGAGTCTAAGTTAATGGAAAGACGAATAAGTTATTATACTATTTGCTTCCATCGCCCTTACTGTTAGTTCAAAGGTTCACCGGCATAAAAGTTTTTTGCCATGTGTAGAGAGCTTGATTGATTAATAATTAATTTTGAATTTATAATGCAGCAAAATAATTATAAAATGATAATTAAGTATGCAGCAAATTAACGATCTTTCAAAAAGAATCACTAACTATTCAGAAAAAATTCAATCAACAATGAATCGCGTATTAGCTAGTGGCTGGTTAATATTGGGCCCTGAAGTTAAGCAATTTGAGCAGTCCTTTGCGGCCTATCTTGGATGTGAATATTGTATTAGTGTTGCTAATGGTACTGACGCCTTAGAGCTAGCTCTTAAAGCAATGGGTATAAATCGTATGGATCATGTTGCCACAGTAGCTAACGCTGGAATGTATGCTACTAATGCTATATTAGCAATTGGTGCAGAACCTATTTTTATGGATATTGATAGCACTACTTATGTAGTAAGCTTTGAGGAAGTGGTGCGAGCAATTGATGTAGGTGCAAAAGCAATCATTGTAACTCACTTATATGGTCTAGCAATTCCTGAAATTGAAAAAATTGTTGATTATTGTAAAAAAAAAGGCGTATTAGTCTTAGAAGATTGTGCTCAAGCCGCTGGCGCACTTCTTAATAATAAGCGAGCAGGTTCGTTTGGTGATGCTGCTAGCTTTAGTTTTTATCCAACTAAAAATTTAGCAGCTTTAGGGGATGGTGGCGCAGTAGTCACTAATCATTCTGTAATGGCCGACAAGTTAAAATCCTTACGACAATATGGTTGGTCATCAAAGTATCAAGTAGAGTTGTTTGGCGGCTGTAATAGTCGTCTTGATGAAATACAAGCAGCCATTTTATCTATGTTTTTACCTGATCTTGATCATACTAATGCGCGCAGGCGTGAAATCGCGGCACTTTATAACGATGGAATTTCTCACTCTGATATTCTTGTTCCTTTGCATAAGGGTGCAGAGTATGTAGCGCATCTTTATGTAATTCGGACCAAGAGGCGTGATGATTTACGTAAGCATCTTCATGAATTAAATATTGCCACAGATATTCACTATCCAATTCCAGATTATCGTCAACCCGTTTTTGGTAATAATTTCTCAGCTATTTTTCTTGAAAATACGGAGCTTGTAACCAGTGAAATTCTTACTTTGCCGTGCTACCCTGAGCTAAGCGATGATGAGGTTAAGTTTATTATCAATGCTATCAATAGTTGGTGAATATGAAGTATTCAGTAATAGTCCCTGTTTATAAAAATGAAGCATCTATACCACGGTTACTGCAAGCATTAGCAAAAATGAATACGGAATTAAGTGGTGATTTAGAAGTCGTGTTTGTTGTGGATGGCAGCCCTGATAAATCATATGTTTTATTACGAGAGGCTATAGATACCCTTCCTTATGCAAGTCAGCTTTTATTACATTCGCGTAATTTTGGCTCCTTTCCAGCTATACGTAGTGGCCTAAAGGCTGCAAGAGGAAAATACTACAGTGTTATGGCGGCAGATCTTCAAGAACCTATAGACTTATTAATTAATTTCTTTAAGGCATTAGATGCTAATGAGTGTGATGTGGCCATTGGAACCCGTCTTAGACGCAATGATCCACTAATGTCTCGGATAGCTTCTGGGCTTTTCTGGAAACTATACAAGCGCTTAGTTGTGCGTGATATGCCTGAAGGTGGTGTTGATGTATTTGGTTGTAATCAGCTGTTTCGAGATCATTTATTAGAGCTTGATGAATCACGCTCTTCTTTAATTGCGCTTATTTTTTGGCTCGGGTTTAGACGAAAACTAGTTAGCTATGAACGGCAGGTGCGTCAAGAAGGAAAATCAGCTTGGACATTTAATAAAAAAATAGAATACATGATGGATAGTATTTTCGCTTTTACTGATTATCCCATGAGGCTATTAATGAAAATTGGCGCTTTAGGCACTATCTTATCAGTTATTTTAGGTCTACTTGTATTATATGCTCGTCTTTTTCACGTAATTGCCGTACCAGGTTATGCTGCTACTGTACTGATTATTTTAACAATGGGCGCTTTTAATCTTTTAGGATTAGGCCTGGTTGGCACTTATGCTTGGCGAGCTTATGAAAATAGTAAACGTAGGCCATTAGCTATTGTGTCTGTACAATGTGAAAATAAATTAAGGGTTAATAATGGTTGAATCCATTTATATTCATCCTACTGCGGATGTGCAATCAAAAATAATTGGCGAAGCTACGCGTATCTGGCAATTTGTTGTTATTCTTTCTGGCGCTAAGATTGGAAGTAATGTAAATATCTGTGCTAATTGCTTTATCGAAAATGATGTTATGATTGGTAATAACGTTACTATTAAGTCAGGCGTTTATCTTTGGAATGGTATTCAATTAGAAGATGATGTTTTTATTGGCCCCAACGTTACTTTTACCAATGAGAAATTTCCGAGATCAAAAGTATATCCAGAGGAGTTTCTTACTACTAAAATAGAACGAGGTGCTTCTATTGGGGGTGGGTCCACTATATTACCTGGATTAACTATTGGCATGGGAGCAATGGTCGGGGCCGGCGCTGTAGTCACCAAGTCTGTTCCTCCTTATGCTATTGTAATAGGATCACCAGCAAAAATTGTAGGCTATGTAGAGAGTGATTCGTTAAGTGAGAACCTTGGGCAAAGCAGGTCTACTGATTTAGCTTTATCTACTTCTACAAAACAACTTAATGTTGGCAAGGTTAAATTATATCAGCTCAAACTGGTTCGAGATATGCGAGGCGATCTTTCAGTAGGTGAGTTCCTTAAAGATATACCCTTTATTCCTAAACGATATTTTTTAGTATTTAACGTTCCAAGTGAAAAAACGAGGGGTGAACATGCTCATTATAATTGTCATCAATTCTTAATTTGTGTAAAAGGAAGTTGTTCCGTGGTGGTAGATGATGGCAAAGCGCGTAATGAAGTTATGCTAGAGTCGCCTAACGTAGGATTACATTTACCACCTCTTATTTGGGGAATTCAATATAAATACTCTAGCGATGCTGTGTTATTAGTATTTACTTCAGACTATTATGACGCAAATGATTATATTCGCAATTATCAGGAGTTTATTAATATAGTTAGCAAAAAGGAAAGTCAGTGCAGCGAAGTGCATTAAAGCAAAAATTAGGATATGGGTTGCGTTTTTTATCCGGTGGCTTTTTGAATACAGTTCTTACTTACGCTATTTATTTACTCTTAAAATTAGTTATCAGTTATCAGTGGGCCTATTTATTCGCATATGTGGCAGGTATTATTTTTTCCTATAGTTTCAATGCCAAAATAGTTTTTAAAGTGCAATATTCTTGGAAAGTTTTTAGCTACTATCCACTTATCTATATTTTTCAATACATCGTGTCATCATTATTATTATACATTTTAGTCGAGTTAGAGAAGCTAAATGATACTATAGCACCATTAATTGTTATTCTGATCATGATTCCTTTATCATACTTTATGAATAAGTTGGTTTTGCTACATAAAATTTCATAGATGAATTATATAGTCGACTGTAGAAATATAGTTTTACCTTAATAAAATCAAGGATAGGTATCGTTTTATAATTTTGAAATATACCTCTCATCATTATAAGTTGTGGGCTTCCTACTTGATTCAGTCTCTAGACACCAAAAGCAACTAAAATTTTGTACTTTCTTTAGTGAAAAGTATGTAAGTCTAATGATTCAAAACATACGAAATACTAAAGTTATTGAATCGCACTATTGTATGTGGCCAAAAATATGCAGAGCTAAACACATCTGTTTAGTCTAATAATTTTATTTATCAATTCTCTTTAGCCGGTACTCCTCTAACTTGCTTGCTCCCAGGTACATTACGTGTAACTAGCGCTGCTGCACCAACTTGTGCCTCTGCGCCTATTTTAACCTGTGGTAAAATATTAGCGCCTAAGCCTATAATAGCACCCTGCTTAATATGTTGCCCTATTACATGTTCACCATAACCTACAGTAATTTTATTATCATTTGCTGTACCAACTAGGGCACTAATAAAGACATCATCTTCAATGACTGTATTACCTGTAATATGCGATAAATCCATAATCTTTACTCGGTTCCCGACAGTGACATTATAATTGAATGTCACATAGCGGCTAATAATACAATTATCTCCAATTCGGCATTGTTCCCGAATGGAAGCGCCATCGCCAATTAAAGTAGAAGAACCAATCTCAACCTCATAATAAATCACAGCATGTGGGCCTATTGAAGAATTATCTTTTATTAATATTTCTTTTTTAAATTGAATTTTCCTAGAAGTACTACCAGCGCCTTTAGGCTCTCTACCTATAACAGCACCATTAAAGATCTCTACTTCACTTTCAAGTTTAATGCCATCACCAATATAAGCATGCGGATGAATAATGCAGTTATCACCAATATAACAATTTCCAATAACTGCATATGGCCCTATATGAACATTTCTTCCTATTATTGCATTTTTATCTATAATTGCTGTTTCAGAAATACTCATATTTTTTCCTTAAATGGTATATGGCTTAGAAAGACTAAGTAATTTGAGAAGTAAAAATTAGCAAAACTTAATTAATAAATCAAGAAAGTTCAACTATTAATTTCCAGGGGAAATTAATTATTAATGCTCTGGGAAATATCTTATTTTTAATGATTAGCAAATTACTAAGTTGATTCTATAGAACAAAGGTTATTAAACAAACTACAATTTAAAAAAGAATTGAAGAATTATAAGATGATACTTTAGAAAATAGACTAGATTTTTCTGTAGGCTCGAAAAATTTTTATTTGTCTAGGCCAATATTATAATTGGCATAAAAACTTAAGCATATCTATCCCTTTGGAAAGTTTTCATACTTAAGTTGACACCATTACGCGAACTGTTAAAACTACCTTTAAGAATAATTTTAGAAGGCATAATTTATTGCCAAGCCTTCTCATCTATACATTTTTGGCTTATTTGCACTCACATCATTTTCTTTTTCGGCTGGTATTGAAAGAAATGTAAAAAGGCGCCAATAGGAAGCACCTGCATTTTTTCCATACATTAGTGCCTGTAACGATGGGACGAAAGTACATGACAGATCTTTTCCCGCTTGTACTTCTTGTACTAAACATTTCATAAGATTCATTCTAAAACTTATAATATGCCTAAAAAATTTTGGATGATTTAATGCACCTGCGCTGATAATAAAAGGAAGTGTTACAATAGGTATAATTAGAGCAAGTTTATATTTCAAATGAGACAAATTAAATGATTTTAAAATGGAAAAAAGTAAAGCTGCAGCCCAAGGCCACAATAGAGTCACCCAGAAATAGTGAAAACGGGCAAAACCTAAAGTAAATATTTCTAAATTTTTATGAAGTTCTGGCGGATGTAAATTTGTACGACCAGCGGCAACAATTAAAAGATATGTAAAGATTATACTAAATAGGGATGTATATATGAGAGCTGGTCTAGCTTCTGGCAAAGACGGCGGAATTTTTTTAAATAGAAAAGAAAAAGACCATATCAATAAACCAATAGTAAAAATTGCAGTAACAAGGGTTAAAATTAATGAGAAAAGGGGCTTACTAGAAGGCAGTAGTAATGAGCGAGCAATTTTGCCTAATAAATAAAGCCAAAAATCAATCTGAGTTGGGTATGCCATTGGTGCGTCGGGACGATGAGTACCATGTTGTACAAAGATGATTACCCATAGTTGAGCTAGCGTTGTAAAAATTCCAGTAATTAAAAATGATAGGCATCCTATAAAAAGAGGTTTTTTACACCTAAATTTTAAAATGTTATTGAATGATAAAAAGACAATACCTAATGTAAGGATGGCAACAGCACCACTTATATAAGAAAAACCTGAGATTATACCTAATGCACACAAAATTGGTATTATTTGCCAAGCATTATGCCATTTCTCATTTAAAACAATGTAAATTGAAGATAAAATACATAGTAAAGGGATAGCCTGATGATAAGCTACATTTTGTAAGCCCCAATAAGTATCGGGTTGTAGCATTAATAATGTAAGGGTGAAAGCACAAGCTGCTAGTAGGCGATTATTTAAAGCTAAATATAATAAGCGCCACTGTAATAATAATAATAAACCTAATATACCAAGCATAGAAATAAACTGATAGACAACAGTGTTTCCTTTAAAAGCTCGGTAGGTAAGAGCGTCTAATGCTTTGCCAACAGGTGATAAGGTATCATTGGCTGGAGAAAAAAGGTCCTTTAATTTAAAAGAGCCCATATCTTGCTGCATATACATGCGCCAATCATCTAAAAATGGAATATCAATGCTATAAAGAAGCCAGGAAATTTCTTGCAACATTAAACTTAAAATTGGCAAAAAAAGAAGTATTCCTATAATTTTGTTATATTGCTTACTTTGCATAACGTCCTCAATGTAGCATTTTTACTATTTATGTATATTTATTTCTGAAAATTAAAGTAAACATTTACCATGCGATGATTTCTTAAACAAGAATTTATTGGTAAGCTTTAACCAGAAGAATAATTTTTTCTGTCTAATAACAATCCTTTTTTTGTACTGTACTCAATTCTATGGAAAAATAGCTTACTTTTAATGATGAAACTTAGATGTGTATATCTCACAAGCCAAGCCCCCTTATTGTCTTTAGCACTAATACGTTCTATCTAGGTATGGGTTAATTTTGTTACTTTGACAAGATTAATTTTATTAGATTGTCTAGTAAGATACTGATAAATTACTCGACCTAATCTAATAGCTGGCTTTTCAATAAACTTAACGAAAAAAGCACAAATCAAAAATAATAGAATTAAAGTAAAAGGAGTTTTAGCAAATAAACCATCACCAGACCATTGTTTAATTCTATCGTATAGCCAATTATGAAACAAATAAACGGAGTAAGTTAATTCTGAAGTAAATACAATAATTGCATTAGTTGTTAATCGTTCTCTAAATTTCCATGCTATTAGAAAAAGTAAAAATGCGAGTGATGCAAAATGAGCATGGAGCCAGTTTGGCTGATAAACTCTAGTTAAGTGCCAGCACTGCATAAAAACTAAACAAGTAAAAGCCGCTAACGTGCTTAAATTTATACGCTGATTTTCATATAAATAGATAAAAACACCTAGAAAAAGAAAAGGGCCATATAAATTTAAAAACCCTATATTCCACGTGTTTTCTCCTGGAATAGGAGAAATAAAATTAAGCAAAAGGGTAAGAAAAACTAAAGTTAAGGGTAATACTATAGTATCCTTGCTAATAAGATTTAGTGAGCGCATTATGAACATACAAAAATAAAATATAATTTCTACACGTAAAGTCCACTCTACGCCACCAAGCACATTAGGTGCCTGAAAAAAATCACCAATTAATAAGAGTTGCGGAATTAAAACAGGATAATTTGGAGGAATATGATCAACAATCAAGTTAAGAAACACTTGCAATAATGTAGCTATTATAAAAAGAGGGTATATTCTGAAAATTCGTTTAACAAGAAATTCAAGTGG
This sequence comes from Legionella pelazae, assembly GCF_052527395.1. Lineage (NCBI taxonomy): Bacteria > Pseudomonadati > Pseudomonadota > Gammaproteobacteria > Legionellales > Legionellaceae > Legionella > Legionella pelazae. Next base: position 45,282 of record NZ_JBNVZS010000008.1, on the reverse strand, counting down.
TAATTCGGTTTGTAATACATAGGTAATAACATAACCAGAAACCAAGAAAAAGACTATTACTCCAGCGCCACCGCCAACACAAAATGGTAAAACCAAATTTACTAAAAATTTAAGCGAATCATGAATTTTAGAACAATGAGCAATATGAAAGAAGAAGGGAGTAAATTTATGGCCAATTAGAACACTAATAAATGCAAAGATCCTTAAATAATCAAGAAATATCATGCGTTTTTTGATTTGTTGCATAGTATAATAATTAAATCTTTAAAAGAAAAGCACTATAGTTTTTTATAAACAGAATTGCAATATTCATCAGTAAGAAATCTAAGTTTAATAATCTGGTTAAACTTATTAAAAGTTGCCATTTAAATAATGTTATATCTTAAATTCATTAGCAATTTACAATTTACCTGTTCTTATGACTAATTATTCTAATAATTATGGCCCTTATCAATTTCCAGAATAAATAATTCCTTTCTACATTCATGCTTTAGTAACTAATAATTTAGTTAACGATTTAACTTTTTCATTTGATACACTATAAAGAAATTTCTTTCTTCAAAGCCTGCCGACACTTTTAGCATGAATAAGTGATTTTATTTATGCCTTAACTTTCACTTACTGGTTAAAAAATTTTATAAATCGCTTTCATGCCACACTACTTAATATTTTCTGTTATTTGAAATAATCTAAAATACAAAACTATAAATAAAATCAATTTTTTGATGTCTATAAAGATGTTCAACTAGTAAGTTTGATAATCAAAATTTTAGTTTAGCTTGAGCGACGAAAGGAGCCAAAAAATTAAATTACAGCCAGAAATTTAGCCATCTGTTCTTTTGGATGGCATCTGATTTAAGTAATTTGAAGCTATTTTAGAAGGTATGAAAGTATCAAGATTAAATTTAAACTTTAAGCTCGTGCTAAGCTTTCATATAAGAACTTAACCAGTTAAAGAATGCATTTTATCTGGCCATAATTCTTTGTGCTCAGGATAAAAATGCTTAATTTTAGCTAATAAATAATCAACATCTGTTTGGGTTAAATCACTAATTTTCTTATAAATCCTCACTCTAACATGGTTATCCAGTTCGTATTTATCATTAATTAATTTATAATGGGCACCAATATTTTTTCCACTTAGTAAATCTTTAGCTAAAATACCTATCATACGCTGATGTTTAGGGTTTAAGTGATATTGTACTGGATCACCTACCACAATAATACTAGCCTCAAAAAATTGATATGGGAAACCATTTATTTCATCAACATGATGGGTATATAACATTGCAGGAACTGGATTTCTTGACTCTGGCGCAAAAGCATTTCTAAAGATCTCGTCACTTATTATATATGAACTGGCTAAGACGTATATTTTTTCATTTTCTTTTACTAAGGTATTAAGTTCATTATCTATTTGCTTTATAACTTCAATATCATTACGAATCCGTGGTGTTTGGTAGTGTGTGGATATAATTTTATTATTAAGGTGGTAAAAATAGTTACTTATAAAATTAAATGTTAGTAAGCTAATTACTGCTAATAAATAAAGAAACTTATATAAATTCTTCTGTAATTTAATGTACGGAATAAAAATTCCTAAAGCTAAAAATACTAAAATTTGATTACAAAACAAATATTGATGATGCCATCCCATGGATTCCATTCGATTAAATAGGATCCAGATTAAGCTCATTTGAATTAATGTAAAAATCGTCCAATATCTACTTTTATGATAGACACAACCAAATATCATTCCTACAAGAGCCAATGAAAGGAGTCCTATGCCAAAGTAGTTAAATGAACCTAATAAATTGAACAATAAACTCCCTAACTTATAGGCTGAATGAGTAAAATTATAATCATTAAATAAAGATCTAGTTAAAAATGGAGTAAAAAAACATAGCAAAATTAAAAAACAAAATGAACCAATAAAGAATATATTTATTAAATAGTTCTTTAAATGTGCCCAAGTGTAATTCTTTTCCATTAAAAATTTGATAAAATTAGTTATGGTCAAAGCTATAAAAAATGTTTCAAACCAGAATCCATACCATCGCCTTGAAAAGATTAATAATAACAATAAACAACTTATAACAATATTTCTTATTAAATGAAATTTAATAAGCTCATCATGATAAACGATCAATAGTATTATAGAACTGAAGAGTAATCCTATAGAATCTAAATAACCATACAATAATGGATTAAACACAGGAGGGAACAATACCAATACAAGGAAAATATTATATAATTTTATGTCCTTCTCGGTAGTTTCTCTGATAATAGTTTGAATTAAAATAGCTAATACAAAAAAACAGGGAATAATAAAAACATTTAAGATTGCTAACACATAACTTAAATAACTTGTTCCTAGCAATTTGACGGGTAATGACAAAAATATTGAAGGCGTTATATTGTAAACATCATACAAGATGCTATGATACCACTGCTTAAGAGTTAAGATTAAATTATTAAAAATCAAATTTGAAGTATCTTCTGTAATATTCCAGTATGCCCGAAAGTCCCAATAATAAATGTATTTTTCTTTAATAATAATAGAATACACAAAAGCATTAATTAATGTAATTATTAAAAAAATTATGTTTATTTCATTTCGCTTTAGGATCTGATTTTTCAGAACATAATAATAAGAAACCGCATATAAAATTAAATAAATTGAGATACAGAAGAATAAACTAGCAAAACCTACTATATACCCAACCGATAAGATCAATGAAATTAAGAATAATCCAATAAACATTGAATCCGTTTCAAAAAATTGGGTTAATTTATTCATTTGAGCTTATCCATTTTATTGATCACGTTATGGTGATTGCCTTCTTCTGCGCTATTGAAAATGGATGCATTATAGATTAAAGCATATCTGAATAAAATAGTTTACCTCTTAAAATAAAGTATTTTAAACCCGCTAACATTTTAGACATCTTTCGCAACTTAATAGTTGGAACTATGGAAAGCACATAAAGCTACAAAGAACGACATATAGCGTCACCCCACTAAGCTTTATACTGCGTTGCAAGTTCACTTGCGCCTTGTCTAAATTTTAGGGGCAGCGCTATACTTTTTGTATCTAATTAGTTTTTTATCAGATTGAAATATTTACACAAAGTATTACTATTAACTTCATAAATTAACATGAGATTATAAGAATATCGATTATATCTAGTGCTCTGATATTAAATAAGAAGCCTAATAGATGAAATCTTTTATATAAACTAGTTAGCCTGAAGATGTTTGCTTTAAAGTTACTTCCTTTGTTGATAAACCTACTTTCTAGTAAAATGTCTAAAAAGCCCTTTCGTTAAACTAGTTAATCTTTTCTCAATCTAAGGTATAGGTAATCCAGGTATGTTTCTACTTAAAAAAATTATTAGGCCTCATCTAACTTTTTCTTTTCTAAGTATAGTGGTGAACTTTCTTCGATACGTTCATAAGCAGTTTCATAAGTTTTTTAGGCGGGTAATAAAGATTTTGTATTGGACTATAACATTCCAGCTAAAAAGTAAATTGCAGAGCTATAAGTTGCAACGCAGAATGCAGCAAAATGTTCACCATTTACCTTTAACAAAAGCTTACTCTTTAGTAGTTCCTTTTGGGTATAAGAGCTCGGTTGAGGATTGTACGCCAACTATTGCTGTCTTGTGTCATATGTATTATGTTGATATGTTAGATGAATTTAAATCTTATCTTAAAAATATTCCTTATCCTTTTGATTTATTTATAACTACTAATTCTCAAGAAAAGAAAATTATTATTGAAGCTAATTTATCTAATTGGGAAAAAGGGAAGGTTATAGTTAGAATTGCCCCTAACCGTGGCCGCGATATAGCCCCAAAGCTCATTACATTTAAAGAAGTTTATAGTAAATATGAATTTTGCCTTCATATTCATACTAAAAAATCACCGTATTATGAGATACATAAAAAATGGCGCTTTTATTTACTTGAAAATCTATTAGGTTCAGAAGAAATAGTAGAGAGTATTTTTGAAACATTTAAAGCTAAGCAAACTGTAGGCATGATTGCACCTCAGCATTTTTGGCCATTTCATTCCTCGGTTGGATGGGGCTACAATTTTAAAATTGCACAAAAATTTTCTTCCAAATTAAGATTAAATCTAGCTTTAGATGGCCGGCTTGATTTTCCTTCAGGCTCAATGTTTTGGGCACGGTGCGCCGCTCTTAAACCATTATTAGATTGCAACTTATCTTTTGATGACTTTCCTGAAGAAGCAGGCCAGGAAGATAGAACACTCGCACACGCCATTGAAAGGTTTTATTTTTTAAGTTGCGAACTTGCTGGCTATCAATGGATAAAAATTATCTCTAAATCATTTGCTAATACTGTTAAAAGAATAATTATTATTAATTCGCGAAATGAGCTTACAAAAGCCATTACAAAAAGCCAATATAAATTACTTATGAATAGACAAGATAAAAATTTATACATAGCACAAATAAAAAACGTAAGTGCTATTTCAGCTCTTTTTAAGAAAATTGGTTTTAGTAGAAAAAAGCAGAAATTAAACGTATAAAAGCAGCAGAACCTGTTTTTTTTAATTTTCACTCAGGCACTTGATAGACGTGATGAGCGAAGCTTTAAAACACGCATCATGATTTATTAGTAGTAAATCTCTATAAATCTAAGCTAAGTATAGCCATTAAGAATTTATGAAGAATAATGATAAAATTCAGCAAGTTTATTTTCATGAAGAAAAGCCTATTAAAATACCGAACTCACCTATTTGGCTTAAGAATCTTTTATTCCTTTAGTTAACATTTTTATTGGATTTATACTAGGCTCAATGACTGTTATTATGCAACAATTTATTACACAACTTCAATTAGCACGGTGAGAATGAATATGAAAATTTTAATAACTGGTGGCGCTGGATTTATTGGCTCTGCTTTAATACGTTATATTATTGCCAATACCAAAGATAAGGTCTTAAATATTGATAAATTAACTTATGCTGCTAATTTACAATCCCTTTCATCCGTTAAAAATAATGAAAATTATTCTTTCAAGCAGATTGATATTACCGATGCAGCTAAAATTAGTGAAGCTATATTTGCTTATCAACCTGATGCAATTATGCATTTAGCTGCAGAGAGCCATGTTGATCGTTCAATTGATGGTCCAGCAGAATTTATCACTACCAATATTATTGGAACCTATACTTTGTTAGAAGCAGCAAAACAATACTGGCTGTCACTAGCTAGTGACAAAAAAAGTAGATTTCGTTTTCATCATATTTCAACGGATGAAGTTTATGGCGACCTAGAAATTGAGGATGAAGCTTTTAAAGAAAGTACACCTTATGCGCCTAGTTCTCCCTATTCGGCAAGTAAAGCAAGCTCTGATCATCTTGTTAGAGCTTGGTACCGAACTTATAACTTACCTGTTTTAGTAACTAATTGTTCTAACAATTATGGCCCTTTCCAGTTTCCTGAAAAGCTTATTCCTAAAGTAATTTTAAATGCTTTATCCGGTCAATCAATACCAGTTTATGGGCAGGGAACGCAAATTCGCGACTGGTTATATGTAGAAGATCATGCCCAAGCACTCTATCAAACGCTAATTCAAGGTAGAATAGGTGAAACTTATAATATTGGCGGTTGTAATGAAAAGAAAAATATTGAAGTAATTTCAACTATATGTAGAATATTAGAAGAATTAGTTCCTTGTAAACCTCAAGGTGTGAAGCATTATAGTGATTTAATTAAACATGTAACTGATAGACCTGGTCATGATAAACGTTATGCTATTAATGCTAATAAAATTAGAAATGAGCTTGGTTGGCAGCCCAAAGAAACTTTTGAAAGTGGAATACGAAAAACCGTAATTTGGTATGTTAATAATTTAGCGCTAGTTAGATAATTTAAATCTCTAAGTGATTAAAGGTTAGTTATTCGTGTTTTATAAAGAACAATAGGATTGTAGCGTCTTTTTGTTATAACTTGTGAATTACAGCAAAATTCTTTTGCATTATGCAAAGCAACTGTGCTTATTTTATGAATATTGTGTTCCTTGTAATAGGTCGCCCTCTGCACTGAAAGGCTAATTTGGCCGCATTTTTGAACAAAAAAACGGCAAGCAAGTTAAGCCTTTCCCACGATGCAAAATATCTTTGTTTGCTCGCCTCATCGAAGTAATTTATGTAACTATTTCTTCTTCGAGGTGACGCAAGAGGTATTGGCCGTAAGCAGTTTTCCTAAAACGAAATGCCTGCTCTAGAAGTTGATCTGAAGTAATCCAGCCGGCAGTGTAAGCTATTTCTTCAAGGCAAGCAATTTTTAAACCTTGCCGCTGCTCAATAGTGTGCACAAAATGACCTGCTTCTAATAAAGAATCATGTGTACCAGTATCTAGCCAAGCAAATCCTCTTCCTAAAACCTCTACATAAAGTGTTTCATCATCAAGGTAGAAGCGATTAACATCAGTTATTTCAAGTTCCCCTCGGGCTGAGGGTTTTATACTTTTAGCAATGTCTACAACGCGATTATCGTAAAAATATAAACCTGTAACGGCATAATTAGATCTAGGCTTCTTAGGCTTTTCTTCAATACTGACCGCTTGGCCTCGCTCGTTAAACGAAACAACGCCAAAGCGTTCGGGATCGCTAACATGATAACCAAAAATAGTTGCACCAATCTCTCTGGTAGAGGCCTTCTGTAAATTAGTTGAAAAACTTTGGCCATAGAAAATATTATCACCCAAGATTAAGCAACTATTATCACCATTAATAAATTTTTCCCCAATTATAAAGGCTTGTGCTAAACCATCCGGTGATGGTTGCGCTTGATAACTTAATTCAATACCGAATTGATGGCCGTCGCCTAATAATTCTTGAAATTTGGGTAAGTCAATGGGTGTAGAAATAATTAAAATTTCCCTTATGTCTGCTAACATTAATACTGATAAGGGATAGTAAATCATCGGCTTATCATAAATAGGCAGCATCTGCTTAGAAATGCTTAGGGTAATAGGATGTAATCTTGTTCCTGTACCGCCAGCTAAAATGATTCCTTTACGGTTTGTCATAGTGATGATCCTAAAATTTCTCTAACTGCTCTTGCAACGCCGAGTTGCCAGTTTGGAAGATAAATAGAAAATGTTTGCTGCAATTTTTGCGTATTTAACCTGGAATTTAGTGGCCTTAAAGCAGGAGTAATGTACTCTTTACTTGGAATAGCTAATAAATTTCTAATTGTTAATGTTTTTCCTAATTTTTCTGCTTCATGCAAAATAAATTGTGCAAAACCATGCCAAGATGTTTCACCGCTAGCTGAGAGATGATATAAACCTTTCAGATTAGAATTCAACTTAACTGTTTTTAAAAGATGAGCTGTGACATCAGCTAAAAGTTCGGTACCAGTCGGTGCGCCTATTTGATCATCAATAATTTTAAGTGTTTCTTTTTCTTGGCCTAAACGAAGAATTGTCTTAATAAAATTTTTACCATAAGCGCCATAAACCCAGCTAGTTCGTAAAATAAGATATTGGCAGCCAGAGTTTATAATTTCCTGCTCGCCTTGTAACTTACTCATGCCATAAAAATTAAGTGGATTGGTCTTATCAGTTTCCTGCCAACTTATATTGCCAGAGCCGTCAAATACATAGTCAGTCGAATAATGAACTAATAAAGTCCCTAATTTTGCACTTTCTTGTGCTAAAACAGCTAGCGCTTTGGCATTAATTAAAGTTGCTAAGTGCTGCTCGCTCTCGGCTTTATCAACAGCCGTATAGGCTACAGCATTAACAATTATATCAGGCTTAATGAAGCGAATCGTCTTAGCAATGCCTGCTAGATCTTCAAAGTTAGCAGTCAATTCGCTATGTCTATCAAGTGCGATTAATTCACCCAGTGGCATTAAGGAGCGTCTTAGTTCCCAGCCTAGTTGTCCACTTTTTCCAAAAAGAAGAATTTTCATTATTTAACTTAGATTATAGGTTAAAGTATTAATTCCTTTATCAGGCAAGTAAATACCATTAATTTGGACTAAAAATAGCATTCTTTTTCCATTGAAGGAAGTTATTTAAAATGACATTTATATTCTAAATAAATTAAGTTCGCCCATAATTATCTTCAAATCGTATGATGTCATCCTCTTCCAAGTACTCTCCGCTTTGTACTTCAATAATAACTAAATTTAAAACGCCAGGATTTTCAAGTCTATGAATACTACCAGCTGGAATATAAGTTGATTCATTCATTCTAACTAGTAATTCTTTATCACCATTAATCACATGAGCCATGCCACTAACGACAATCCAATGCTCACTGCGATGATGATGCATCTGTAAACTTAATTTTGCACCTGGATTGACTTCAAGACGTTTAATCTTAAAGTTTTTTCCTTCATCTAAGATTGTGTAAGTTCCCCATGGCCGGTGGACAGTTTGATGTAATTTATATGCTTTATGATCTGTCTCTTTTAAGGCAGTATAAATATGTCTTACATCTTGTGTCTGATTTTTATCAGCAACTAAAATAGCATCAGGTGTATCAATAATAATCAGGTTTTTAAGACCAACAGTACTAATTAAGCGGTCATTACTCTGGATGTAACAATTTTCTGTATTGTATAAGAGTGCTTCGCCATTGATTCGATTTCCTTGCGTATCGGCTGTTGACAAGTCGCCTAAAGCACACCAAGAACCAATATCACTCCAACCAATATCGCAAGGAATAACGGCAATAGAATTGGAGTTTTTAGCAGCTGGCTCCATAACTGCATAATCAAAAGAATTACTAGGTACCTTCGCAAAATGCTCTTGTTGCAATTGAATTTGAGTCACCTTTGCGCTTTCTGTTGTGATTGATTCCTCTATACAAGTCTTGGCAGTTTCATAGATGTCACTGCAATAGGACTGCATATGCTTAAGTACTGTGCCAGCAGTAAAGCAAAACATGCCTGAATTCCAAAAATAGCAGCCAGCTTCTAAGTATGTTTTTGCTATTTCTACGGTTGGCTTCTCAACAAACTGTTTAACTAAGTAACCGAGCGTTTGTTCTTTTCGTTTAGAGGAATTTAAGGAGCAGTACTCATCAATTTGAATATACCCATAGCCACTTTCAGGACTAGTTGGTTTAATTCCAAAGGTTACTAATTTCTCATCTTGGGCAAGTTGAATTGCTTGGTCAACAGCATTTTGAAACGCATCATGATCATTAATTAAATGATCAGCAGGCAAAATTAATAAAATGGCTTCATTACCATATTTACTTGCTATTTGTAGCGCTGCTAGAGCAATAGCTGCTGCAGTGTTGCGACCAAAAGGTTCTAAAATATAAGATAAAAATAAACCTTGTTGATTAACAGTCTGATACTCATCTTCCGTTTTAAAAAATAATTCATGATTAGTAACGGTTAAAATTTCTCTAATTTGTGGGATAGAGGCGGCACGTAAGAAAGCTTTTTGTAAAAAGCTCTGCCCATCATTTAAACGAATAAAAGGTTTTGGATGTAGTTCGCGGGAAACTGGCCATAATCTAGAACCGGCTCCACCACAAAGAATTGTTGGAATAATATGCATGTAATTGTCTTAAGTTAGGTTCTTATATCATAAGGTTAAACAGCACCTTGCTTAAATAAAACTTTAAGCAAAGTTAAAAATAAAATTTTAGTATCCATCCACAAACTATAGTTTTTGACATACTCTAAATCGAATTTAATTTTTTCTCCATGATTAATATTACTTCGGCCATTAACCTGCGCCCAACCAGTAATTCCAGGTTTTACTTTTAGGCGATTGAATTGTTCTTGATTATAACAATCAGCAATTTCTGTTAATTCAGGCCGAGGCCCAACTAGACTCATATCGCCAATTAAGACATTAAAAAATTGAGGTAGCTCATCAAGGCTCCATTTTCTTAAAAATGATCCTACACTAGTAAGATTTATTGAATAAGTATTATCTGTCTCTTGCTTAAAAACAAAATCATCGGGTACACCATTTTGCCAAGAATAGCTAATAGGTTTTTTTGGCTGCTGTAATTTCATAGTGCGAAATTTATAAATGTAAAAAGGATTATTTAAGTAACCTGCTCTTTTCTGAAGAAATAAAATAGGACACCCATCATTAATTACAATCCAAATAGCTACAATTAAATAGATTGGTAAAAGTAGAATGATTGCTAGCAAGCTTATTAAAATATCTATTCCACGTTTAATATAATCATAAGGCTTTTTCGATAATTTTGATGTGGTGTTTATCCCAGTCTGTGTGCTTTTCATGCTTTTTTAATCCACCTGTACCATTAGCAATTCCGATAATATGTTTTGGCTGACAAACTGTGTCAAGCACTACGTCTCCTTCTTTGCCGATGATGCCTCCAGCAACACAGCTGATTCCTTTCAATACTAGGTGTCCTGCAATTTCCTTAAAGAAAGGAAAGCTAGCAATTTGCGCGTGCGCTTGTAGTATTGGCGTAGCTATTCTAACATCAAGTCGCATAATACTAACATTTTTGGCTGGCGCCTTTTCAATAAAAAAAGATGTTAAATTATTAATACCTACATCGATAACAAAAGCGTTATAGTTTAAATAATCAAGATATGAGCATTCAATGACGCTTTCTGCGGAGACTGCAGTGATTAAAGCATCATACTGTTCGGCTTCATTAAATACTTTTATTTCATGTGTATTATAAGCTGGTAAAACTAGATTTAAGGCATTAAGTAATTGTTTAGCTTTGAGCGCATTTCTACCTGTTAAAGTAAGCTGAGTATCATGCTCTGCTAAGCGCAATGCTAATTTTGCCGCAATATTGCCAGTACCATAAATTAAAATCTTCTTCTCACTTAATTGGTAATTAAAATATTGGTTAATTAAATGGTAGGTCGCTTCGACAGTAATGTCATTAGGCTTATGCGGTAGAATTTTTCCTTTTCTTACTGTATTTTGTGCTATTTTCCACAAATTTATTTCTTGCTTACGTTCAATATCAATGAGAAAGGTATCAATATATTGATCTAAATACAGAAGGGTTTGCCTAGCAATTTCTTCATTGGTTAATATTATGCTCAAAACTTGTTCATCGCCAAATTGGCGAAAAGGAAGTAATCGGCTTTCCCCATGCTTTTTCGAGGTAGTACTAATTATGGCTTTGTAAAAATTATTGTAATTTAGTGTCTTAAGTTCCTCTATTAAAGACATAGCGCTCCTTTAATATAGTGGTATCAAATTGCCAGGATTAAATTCAAATATTCTATCATGCTTTATTTCTCACATTACATAGCTTTTTATCTGACCTCCATTGAACAATAGACCTATTAAACAATATTTAAGTCATTTTGTAAAAATATAATTATTAACGTATAATTTGTATACATAACATGGATGGATGAACCTATGAAAAAAGTCATGATACCTTTAGCTGTGTCATTGCTTACCTTACAAGGATGTACAACTAACGAATCAATGTATAATCCGCGTTATAACAGAGATTATATTTATGCAGTAGGTTTTTATGGTTATCAACCGGAGTGGACTTCCCGTTATTATTCAGGCATTCCAGCCCAGAACTGTAGCTTAGGATATTGTAAGATCTATCCACGTGGCTGGTATATACGTAAGTGGTAATATACAGCATTTATTTTAATTAAAGCCATAAGGTTTTACGAAAGCTAAGTTGGCTCTCTTAAGCTAACTTAGCTTTGATTATTTCTATTCATAATCTTAAAGATTGTTCTGAATGAGTATTACCCTGAAGTTTCACTAACTGCTCTAGTTTGCTTTAGATGGTTTTTAGCAAACTTTGTCTGGATTCCCTAATTCTCCTTGCAGTCCTTGATGTTATACAAAATAATATTGCTTCCAAGTACTCATATTAAATGTAATGCATAAGATTAGCTAAAGTAATAATCATTGCTCTTATATTTCTAACGTGACAATAGTTTGCGAGGTAGGTCATGAAAGGCTGGATACTTTATAAAAGAAATAAACAAGAATTAACTACAAATGATCATGGTGTAAATCGCTTTCTAGCTGTTGCAAATAAACTCCAAATTGAACTTGAAGTGTTTAAGCCAGAGCAGTTTGAGCTTATTGTTGCTAGCCAAAAATATAAAATAATTTTACTTAATGGCAAGAAAATTTCTTTGCCTGATTTTATTATGCCACGCTTAGGTGCAGAAACATCTTACCACGCACTTAATATAATTCGCCAATTAGAATTATTAGGTGTTTGTAGTATTAATACAGCCGAAGCAATTGCAACCGTAAAAGATAGAATGCGAGTCGGACAATTATTAACTTATTATCAGTTACCAGTTCCTAAAACAATGGCCCTTAATTTTCCTATTGCGTTGGAAACCATTAAAAAAGAAATTGGTTTCCCTCTTGTAGTTAAGAATATGACCAGTGCACGTGGCATTGGAGTGAGTTTATGTGAGACTCTCGAGGCTTTTCAAGATTTAACAGGTCTTTTAGGTAGCCAATTTAATCAACAATTAGTGGTTCAGCAATTTATTGCTAGTAGTTATGGTCGAGATTTACGCATACTTGTGATAGGGCAAGAAATAGTAGGTTGTATGCAACGTATCTCGAAATCTGGCTTTAAAGCTAATTACTCGCTTGGAGGCGACGTAGAGCTTTTTGATCTAACGCCTGAGATTGCTAAGCTAGCATTGGAATGTACAAAAATTGTTAATTTAGATATTTCTGGCGTCGATTTACTATTTGGCCAAGACGGATATCTAATTTGCGAAGCTAATTCATCACCAGGCTTTAAAGGAATGGAACTTGCCACAGGAAAGGATATTGCAACAAAAATTATGCATTATGTGATGACTAAAGTGAAAAAGTTTAAAGCTCAAACCCATTAAGCGGGTAACAAGCCCCTCTGTATAGGAGAGGCAAACATTTGCTATTCCTTAGCACGTGAAACGTATTCACCTTTACGAGTATCTACTTTGATCAATTCACCTGTTTGTACGAATAAAGGCACTCTAACCACAGCACCTGTTTCCAGCGTAGCAGGTTTGCCGCCACCGCCTGAAGTATCACCTCTTACACCAGGGTCGGTTTCGGTAATAGTTAAAACAACAAAATTGGGCGGTGTAACTTGAATAGGTTCATTATTCCATAGGGTGACAACGCAAATATCTTGTTCTTTTAACCACTGTTCAGCATCAGCTAAAACTTCTTTATTTACAGCATACTGCTCAAAGGTATCCGGGACCATAAAATGCCATTGTTCTCCATCATTATACAAGTATTGCATTTCAATATCTGCCACATCTGCAGATGGTAAGGTTTCGTTTGATTTAAACGTACGTTCAACAACGCGGCCAGTTTTTAAGTTACGTATTTTAACACGGGTAAAGGCCTGCCCTTTACCGGGTTTAACAAATTCACAATCAATAATACTACAAGGGGCATTATCAATCATAACTTTTAGACCATTCTTTAAATCATTAGTACTATAGGTGGCCATTAGTGCTCCACAGTTGAGATTTGGTTTTAAATTAGATAGAGTGCACCAGTTTATCAAGTATATCTAATGAATGCGAGATTCCTTTGTGCGTTGGAAAAAAATATTGGCTGAGAGTTTTACTTCTTCCCATGAGTTACTTAAATTTCTAGGGTTGCCTACTGACACTGCTAGCGCTGCAGCAGATAAACAGTTTAAAACGAGAGTTCCTTATAGCTTTGCGGCGCGGATGCAAAAGCGAAATCCTCATGATCCTTTATTATTACAAGTACTCGCTACTGATTTTGAATTGGATAAGGTAGAAAACTATATACAAGATCCTTTAAACGAAGCTCAAAGTAACCCGATACCAGGTTTGATTCATAAGTATAAAGGCCGAGTTTTGCTGACCCTTACAGGCATTTGTGCTATAAATTGTCGTTATTGCTTTAGAAGACATTTTCCTTATCAAGATAATAACCCAGGCCAAGAAGGCTGGAAAAAGATAATTGATTATCTGCAAAAAGATAAAACTATTTATGAAGTTATTTTAAGTGGTGGCGATCCATTATTAGCTTCAGATAAAGTTTTAGAGACTTTTATTAAGCAGTTAGAAACTATTGAACACATTAAAATATTGCGCTTTCATACTCGAATTCCCATTGTTTTACCTGAACGAATTACTGAGAATTTCTTACAAATTTTAAAATCCACCTCCCTGCATAAAGTCATGGTTTTACATTGTAATCACGCGCAAGAGGTAGATAATCAAGTAAAATTTGTATGCCGGCTTTTAAGCCAAGTAGGTTGTACTTTACTAAATCAATCTGTGCTTCTGAAGGGCGTAAATAATCATATTAATGCCTTAGTTGATTTAAGTAAGACTTTATTTGATTGTGGCATACTACCTTATTATTTACATTTATTAGATAAGGTAGCAGGTGCTGCGCATTTTGACTTACCTCTAGCAGAAGCACGCAAGCTTTATTTACAATTACAAGCTAAACTCCCTGGTTATTTAGTACCAAGATTAGCCTGTGAGGAGCCTGGGAAAGCTAATAAAACATTAGTCGGCAATTAATCAAAATCTAGCTTAAAGAGACGGGTGCTCTTTGATATCACTAATGTTATCCTATAAAATTACTGGCTTTATTGCGTTTAAAAGTCGAGTAAGGATTGGAAGTTTTTTAGACTTTAAATTGATAGATCTAAAGTTTTTTAAATAAGGATCCAACAAATAAACCTAAATTGCCTAAAGCTGTCTGTCTATAGATACCAAGGCGATTTATTTTAAAAATATTCACAATGAGGGCAGAATTTCTCGCAGAAATAAATTGATGAAGTATCAATCTATTTTCTTTTGTTAAAATATCTTCAATAGGAAGTAACGCTTCAATATTTTGATCAATCCACTGTTTCAAGTGTCCCTGAAACATTCTTTTAATTCTATTAAGTCGCGCCCACAATCCTCTATTGCCACCAATTAAATTAGCTTGATGTTGCCGATAGTTAACTGTAGGGTAGGTGTCATAAAATATTTCTCCACCTGCTCCTGTAATTAATAAGTAAGTCCACCAATCATGTGCAATTAGAGAAGAGTCCTTCTTAGTTAGTTTTACAAGATTAGCAGCAGCGTAATTAAATACCATCGTATTGCCACCACCAATATTCTGGACTAGTGCATTGCGAAACCCTGAAGTTTTATGAAAAAGAGGAGAAAAGCCGATTTCTTGACCTTGTTCATTAATAAGCCTTGTTCTAGAACAATATAAGGTAGGAACAGATTGAGATTGGGTTTCTAACCAGTTAAGCGCCCGTGTCAATTTAGATAAATCCCAAATATCATCTTGATCAGCGTAAGCAAAGTAGTCACCACTTTTATTAATTCGAAAGATTAAGGATAGAAAGTTAGATGCAAATCCCTTTTTAGGGCCATTAAAAAGGTAAAGCTTACCAGGGTAGCGATTTTGATAGCTACTTATAATATGAAGAGTATTGTCAGTTGACCCGTCATCTGAAATCCAAAGCTCCCAATTATCATGCGTTTGATTCACAATTGAATTGAGTTGCTCAACCAAATAACGTTGTCCGTTATAGGTGCACATAAGAATGATGACTTTTAGGTTAGGATGATTTCTGATGGCAGTGTCTTAGAAAATAATTTACTAAGCATCTTAAAATAATTATTTTGTTTTTGTAAATATTTTATTGAGAGAGAATTAGTTTCTTAAAGAAAAATAATTACTGGATTTCGTAGAAGTTACTTTCTTATAAAACTAAAAAATGCTAATTTATGCTGCTTCTTGAGGAAGCTTTTAGTTTGAGCAAGAAAGGGATAATTGGCTGTTTTTAGCTCTTAATTGGTTTAATAATAAAAAGGCAGCATCGGATGGTTTTTTCCTCTTTAATATTCTTATTTCTTTTTCTGCCTAGTGTTAATTTAACGTATTTTCTTTTTCTTAAGCGTATAAGAATTCAGAATTTTATATTAGCCCTATCGAGTTTAGCTTTTTACTATTGGGGAGAGAAAGATCATATTTTTATTATGCTAGCTTGCATCTTTATTAATTATTTATGTGGAATATTAATTCACGATAGTCAGAATGAAAAATACCGCAAGCTTTATTTAATCACATCAGTTATTGCTTCGTTAAGCTTATTGATCTATTTTAAATACTTTAATTTTTTTATAGCAGCCGCCAATCATTTTTTAAACTTAAACCTTACAAATTTTAGTAAAATTGTACTACCACTGGGCATTAGTTTTTATACTTTCCACTCGCTTAGCTATGTCATTGACGTTTATTGGAAGAAAGTTCAAGCTGAAAGAAATTTAATCACTTTTGTAGGTTATGTGTCCTTGTTTCCACAGTTGGTCGCAGGACCTATCGTTCGTTATTGCGATATCAGGCATTCTTTTTATCGACGCTATATAACTCGAGCTGGATTTCGCAATGGAATATTACGATTTTGTTTTGGCTTAGGTAAGAAGGTCATTATTGCTAACGAAGTTGCGAGAATTGCAGATATAGTTTTTAGCTTACCAACAACCGATTTAACCTTTACCTTAGCTTGGTTGGGTGCTATTGCCTATGCTCTTCAGATTTATTTTGATTTTTCTGGTTATTCTGATATGGCAATAGGAATTGGCCTTATGTTTGGTTTTAGATATAAGGAAAATTTTAGGTTTCCCTATAATTCTTTATCTATTCAAGAGTTTTGGCGTAAATGGCATATTTCTTTATCAAGTTGGTTTAGAGATTATGTTTATATTCCCCTGGGCGGGAATCGTAAATCAAAAATGCGAACCTACTCTAACCTATTAATTGTTTTTGGCTTATGTGGCTTTTGGCATGGCGCCAGTTATACTTTTATTTTTTGGGGACTTTTTCATGGTTTATTTCTAATTTTAGAAAGAACTTCTTTTGGTACTCTTATTAATCATCTACCTAAGCTCTTACGTCATGCTTATGTAATGCTAGTGGTGATAGTAGGCTGGGTATTTTTTAGAGAGGAGCACATAACACAAGCATTTTCTTTTCTTAAAGCCATGTTTCTACCTAATGATCTTAGTCTTAAAGCTATAGAAGGTTCATTAAATCTTATATTAATAGCTATTTACTTTACGGGTATTATATTGGCATTTGGCACGACAGAAAGAATAAAAAATTCTATATGTACTAAGCAGTATAAGGCCTGGATTGTAGGT
Source organism: Legionella pelazae (assembly GCF_052527395.1). NCBI lineage: Bacteria > Pseudomonadati > Pseudomonadota > Gammaproteobacteria > Legionellales > Legionellaceae > Legionella > Legionella pelazae. The sequence goes on along the minus strand of NZ_JBNVZS010000008.1, from coordinate 28,130 downwards.
TACAGACAAGTAAGTATTTTTATGGCTTTAGTAATTTTGTTTCTAGCAACTTTATCTTTAAGTAATAATTCTTATAACCCCTTTCTTTATTTTAAATTTTGATGACATGAATTTTTTATATGAAAATTACTGATAAATTACTAATTTTAACTTTTATAATCTTTATTTTTATCCCAAGTATTGGCTTGTTTTTTAAAAAGGATCCTGAGCAAATTCGAGCCTCATTGAATCGTGAACCTAATTCTTTACCTGAGATTAACATTAAACGCTTAGGAAAAACCAATTTTAAACGGATAGAAGGTTGGTTTGCTGATCAAGCATTCTTAATAACGTCATTTAGTAAATTATGGAGTGATTTTAATTATTTTTTAGCAGTTAGTTCTAAACCTAAAGAAACAATTATTGGCAAAAATGGTTGGCTGTTTTTAGGTAATTTCTATAACTCAACCTTAGACCAGTATGGGGGTAAAAAATTACCTACTAGCGAAGAAATTACATCGACTATAAATGCAATTAAGCGAATGTATACAGTTGCCCAACGAAACAATATCCCTTTTTTAGTAACTATTGCGCCAGATAAACATAATATTTACCCTGAATACTTACCTAATTACATAAAGAAATCGCCTCTTCCAAGTCGATATGATCTCATTACTAAAGAATTAAAAGAAAACCATATTCATTTTATTGATTTAAGAGAAACTGAAATACAGGCTAAATCTACTTTAGGTAAAAAATATGGTGATATTTATTTAAAATGCGATAGTCACTGGAATTTTTTAGGAGCTTATGCTGCCTATCAAGCTATAGCTGACTATGTCAATAAATTGGGTATAAAAATAAAAAAAATTGATTATGATTTTTTACCTATGACAACTAAAATTGGTGATTTGGCTAATTTTTTACAAATTAATAAGTGTGAATCTAATTCTCCAATGCCTGATATTTCAAATTTAGCGTTAGATCTCTGGAGCAAAAGTGAACAAGGTTTGCAAAGATTAGATCCGTGGGCTTCATCTGGTAACAGCCTATTACTTCCTTCTGAAGTTATTAATAATGCAGCCGAAAACAATTTAACTTCTTTGGTCATTGGTGATAGCTTCTCAGAAGCGCTAATATTTTTCTTACGTAATAACTTTCATAATACTATACAAGTTCATATTTTTAATAGGAATGCAAAGCTTGTTGAATTAATTAAAAATCATCACCCTAATATAATTATATTCGAGCTAGTAGAGCGTTCTTTAAGGAATTTTTCAACCAGTCTTTAGTAAAAGTGAAAATTGTTACACAGACAATAATACCTGTGATTCTCGACACGCCTATTTTTGACTTATGTAAAAGTAAAATATTGTGGCTGTATCCATGATAATTTTTTAAAATCACTTATCACATTATAAATGTCAAGCCTGAATCCTTCTTAGGGTGAAATATTGTAATTGAAAAAGTATTATGGCAAGATTTCACCACCAACAATTAAGGTAAAGATAGTTGAGCTTTTTTCCTACTTGAGCAAGTGTTATCTGACACAGAACAACATAATGAAGGCTAATTTATGAAGTTAATTTAACTTAACCTTTAATACATTTTTGTTGTTAAACTCATTCATTTTGAAGGCTTGATATGGAGCGCATAGAGGTGGGCCTTAGACTGGTTTAAATACAATTAAACCTAATAAGGCTTATTTCAAGGACTCCTTCTCTTTATTTAATGATTGATAATTTATTATCCTTGTAATTAGTGAAATGAGTATAAGCCTTTAAAGGCACTTTAGTGAAGGGGTAGTTTAATGAACGCGACACAATTAAAAATTACAGATGTAATTTTATTGCAGCCTAAGGTATTTGAAGATGCTCGTGGATTTTTCTTTGAAAGTTTTAATCAAGCTCATTTTGAAGAAATCATTGGACGTCCAGCTCATTTTGTTCAGGATAATCATTCGCGTTCTGGAAAAAATGTTTTACGTGGCCTTCATTATCAAATTAAACAAGCGCAGGGTAAACTAGTTCGAGTATGTTCAGGCGCTATTTTTGATGTGGCTGTTGATATTAGAGCTTCTTCGCCAACGTTTGGTCAATGGGTAGGTGAAATACTTTCCGCAGAAAATAAAAAACAACTCTGGGTACCAGAAGGCTTTGCACACGGTTTCTTTGTTTTGTCAGAAACTGCAGAAGTACTTTATAAGACAACCGATTATTGGGCGCCTGAACATGAGCGTTGTATTAAATGGGATGATGTTGATCTTGCGATTGATTGGCCCGCTGATGAGCAACCACAAGTTTCACTAAAAGATGGACAAGGCTTGCCGTTGTCTACAGCAGAATTGTTTGCTTAATTGCAAACTAAATAATCAAAGGCACATAACATGAGTTGGGGAACAGTTATCCAAGTAAGTCAAATGATAACTTGTTTCCTCTATGTTGTTTGACTATTTTTTATTAAGGAAGATTATGGTATTTAGCTCTCCTGTTTTTCTCTTCTTGTTCCTACCTTTACTGCTTAGTGTATATTATTTACTGCATCCCCGTTACAGAAACATCATTCTCCTTTTAGGAAGTTTGTTTTTCTATGCCTGGGGCGAGCCATTGTATGTTCTACTTATGATAAGTTCTATTTTATTTAACTGGGCAATTGGACTAGGTATTGCAACTCTTTCGGACAAGAGATGGCGATTTTTAGTATTAGGATTTGGAGTTAGTGTTAATTTAATTACACTAGCCTATTATAAATATGCTGCTTTTTTAATATCAAGTTTTAATATAGTTTTATTTAAAATACTTCATTTCAATTTAGATGTTCATAATATTATTTTACCTGTAGGTATATCTTTTTTTACCTTTCACGCCATATCTTATATTGTTGATGTCTATAGAGGCCAAGGCTATGTATTACGAAACCCGCTGAATATGGGCCTTTATATTTCATTCTTTCCTCAACTTGTTGCAGGTCCTATCATACGTTATCACGATATTGCTCAACAATTATTAAAGCGAACGAATTCAATAGCGAGATTTTCATCAGGCATAGAGCGTTTTGTATTTGGATTAGGTAAAAAAATTCTTATTGCTAATACCTTAGGCCAGATTGCTGATCAAGCATTTAATACACCTAATTCTTCTTTATCTACTTCTATAGCTTGGTTTGGCCTCATTTGCTATACATTACAAATTTATTTTGATTTTTCAGGTTACTCTGATATGGCTGTTGGCCTTGCTCGCTTATTTGGCTTTGAGCTGACTGAAAATTTCAATTATCCCTATATTTCACGATCAGTCCGAGAGTTTTGGCGCAGATGGCATTTATCTTTGTCAACTTGGTTTAGGGACTATCTTTATATTCCACTAGGTGGAAACAGAGGTTCTTGGTGGCGGGTACGGTTGAATCTGTTTACTGTTTTTTTTCTTTGCGGATTATGGCATGGCGCAAGCTGGAATTTCGTAGTTTGGGGCATGTTTCATGGTATGCTTTTGGTAATTGAGCGAGGTAATTTTGGTAAAAAAATTGATCATGCGCCAGCCTTTATTGGCCATATCTATACCCTACTTATGGTTATGATTGGCTGGGTATTCTTTAGGGCTGATACATTAATTTATGCTTTAGTATACCTCAAAACTATGTTTTTGGGGGGGCACGGACATGGGTTTACTCCAGAAATGGCTATTTATTTAAATAGCTATACATTTTTTATCCTTATAGTTGGAATCATCACATCCTGCCCAATTTTAACTTTTCTGGCGCGTGATTGGCGTAACCGTTTGTTCCCTGCGCATGTACAAAAGGGTTATATAAAAGCTGTAGAAGGCCTACAGTTATCTGATGCTAGTCTGTCATTAATGACCACACGTTTCGCAGTAACATCATTTATTCTTATAGGTAGCCTCTCTAAGCTAGCTACTACAACATATAACCCGTTTATTTATTTTAGGTTTTGATATGGAAAATTTAAATAAGGAACAATTTTTTAATTATTTACTCGTTCTTTTTTTTGTTATGCTATTAACGCTGCCATTAATTGGAATTAAGTTAACAACTACTGATGCTGCAGAACAAAGAGTTCATAATAAGCGGCCTAAACTTATTCTGTCTAAAGAAGGCGTGAAGCTATTCCCTCATGATTTTGAAGCCTACTTTAACGACAACTTTGGCTTTCGTAGTTATTTTTTAGATCTATATAATCAAGCTGTTCATTATTTATTTAAGGAATCCGGCTCGCCTAGAGTGATAGTTGGGAAAAATGGTTGGTTATTTTATAGTGATGAGAAAAGTTTAGAAGATATACAAGGGAGAGAGCATTTCTCACCAGAGGAATTAGAGAAATGGGCTTTGACCATAAAAGAGAAAGGTTCATGGCTAGCTAGTAGGGGAATAAAATATCGTTTTGTAATTCCGCCAGATAAACACAGTATTTATACTGAATATCTACCTGCGAGTCATAAACGACATACTCCTTCTCGTTTTCAAGAATTAATGACTTATTTAGGTTCTAATCCTTACGTTATAGATTTATTTTCTCCTTTGAAAGAAAAGAAAAGCCCGCATAATCCTAAACTCTATTTTCAGACAGATACCCATTGGACATCATATGGCGCTTACGTGGGATACTTAAATATTATGAAGTCATTAGGGAAGGACTATGTACAAAATACGATCTTATATAAAGAAGAAAATTTTAAGGATACCCCAAAAGCTAAAAAAGATTTAGCGATAATGGCTAGGCTTAATTTGTTAGAAGGAGATATTGTTCCTGAGCCAGATACAAATTATGTTTACCCAGCTCAGCTACTTTACCCTTTAGGGTTTAAGCAAAATGCATTTAAAACAGGGGCTACCTATGCACCACCTAAAACCAAAAGATTGCTAATTTTTCATGACTCATTTACCACTCGTATGTCGAGATACTTTTCCTCTGGATTTGAGCGAGTAGTTTATTTTTGGGGTATGCCAGATAATGAACAATTCATTCAACTAGTCTTACAAGAAAACCCTGATGTTGTTATAGAAGAGCGCGTAGAGCGCTCAATGCGATTTGTGCCTAATCCAGATTTATATGAAAGTTTAAAAAAATTAAATGATCCAAAAAACCATCAATATACTGATGCAGAGTTAACTGCAAGAAGAGAAGCTTACGAGTTAATTAATAAGAATGCACAGGTATCCAAAGATGAGAAGGGAATTTATATTAACCTTAAGGGAGAAATTTGGGCTCGTTTCCCTGAAAAAGATGTTCTTGGCGGAAGTATTGATTCCCTTATCCAAGAAGGAGATTATACTGTAATATACGGCTGGGCAGCTTTTACCGATGCTAATAAACCCGCAGATTATGTAGGCGTTATTTCTAATAACCGAGTTGTCTTTATTGATGCCATTAGCTTGGATCGAGCTGATGTGGCTAATTATTTTAATAATCCCATGTTAATGAGATCAGGATTTAAATTAAAAATCCCTACTGAATTGGTTGGCTCAAAAGACAATATACAATTATTTGCTATAAAAGGTAAGCGGGTTGCTTTTTTATCTTAAGAAAAAACTATGAGTACAAATTCAAAAACAGCAAAAAGCTTTACTAACTCAATTGCAGTACTTTCTTGTTGGCTTAAACAGCCAACATCACCTTTTGCTCTCATTAAGAGTCTTGTGTCGAATAAGTATTTAATCTTACAAATGTCTAAAAGAGAGGTAGCAAGTCGCTATCGAGGATCACTTTTAGGCTTTACCTGGACTTTCTTTAACCCTTTAAGTATGTTAATCGTATATACATTCGTCTTTTCGCAAATTTTTCATGCGCGCTGGGAAGGTGTAGGTAATACGGATCCTTTTCAATTTGGATTAATTTTTTTTGTGGGGCTAATTATACAGAGCTTTTTTGCTGAGGTCATAAATCGCTCCCCAAATTTAATTATTTCTAATAATAATTATGTTAAAAAAGTAGTATTTCCGTTAGAAATATTGCCAGTTATCACATTATGTTCAGCTTTATTTAACGCTATTATTAGTATATTAGTATTATTACTGTCTTTTTTCTTATTAAAGGGTTATATCCATTTAACTTTATTTTTTACGCCAATAATTTTATTCCCTCTCTCCTTATTTATATTAGGCTTAGCATGGATTTTCTCAGCATTAGGTGTATTTTTGCGTGATATTGGGCAGTTTATTATTGTATTAACTACCATGTTGGTTTTTCTTTCTCCTGTATTTTATCCAATTACCGCTGTACCTGAAAAATATAGACCCATTATTATGGTTAACCCTTTGACCTTTATTATTGAGCAAATGCGAGACATCTTATTGTGGGGAAATTTACCTAATTGGATTGGCTTAGGTTTTTATACATTAGCTGCCAGTACCTTTGCTTGGTTAGGGTATATTCTCTTTCAAAAAACGAGAAGGGGGTTTGCGGATGTCCTCTAATGATGTATGTATTAGTGTAAACAGTCTCAGTAAATGCTATCAAGTTTATGAAACACCCAAAGATAGGCTCAAGCAATTCCTTCTTCCGCCTTTTCAGAAAAGGTTTACAAATCAAGCAAAAAACTATTTTAAAGAATTTTGGGCATTAAAAAATATATCTTTTACCGTTAAAAGAGGCGAAACAGTTGGTATTATTGGCCGTAATGGTTCAGGCAAATCAACTCTTTTACAAATTATCTGCGGAACATTGCTACCTACTGAAGGTACAATAAGAAAAACTGGCCGAATTGCTGCACTATTAGAGCTTGGTTCAGGATTTAATCCGGAGTTTACAGGTCGTGAAAATGTGTACATGAATGCTTCAATCCTTGGGCTTACTCCAGATGAAATAGATGAGCTTTATGAAGATATTGTCGCTTTTGCTGATATGAAAAACTTTATGGATCAACCTGTAAAGACTTATTCCAGTGGGATGATGGTAAGGTTAGCTTTTGCTGTTCAAGCTCAAATTAATCCTGACATCTTAATTGTTGATGAAGCTCTTGCAGTAGGAGATGTTAAATTTCAGGCTAAATGTTTTGAACGTTTGCGGATATTAAAAGAGAATGGGACAAGTATACTTTTAGTTACGCATTCAAGCGATCAAATTATTAAGCATTGCTCGCACTCAATTTTGTTAGATAATGGTGTAATCTTAGAAACTGGTAGACCTTTAGATGTTACCAATAGGTATATGGATTTATTATTTGGTAAGCAACCAGTAAAGAGTCTTCCCCCTACTGAAATAGAATCAAAAAAAACCATTTTATTGTCTAACCTCTCACTAAAGCACTGCTTAAATATTACAGAAGATGTATTTTCTAGTCACTCAGGTTATAACCCTAATGAATATCGTTGGGGCGATAAAAAAGCCAAAATACTTGATTTTTATATGCAGGCAGATGACGAACCTTATCCGGCTTCAGTCTATTCGGGCCAGAATATTTTATTAAGTGTTTCAGTAAAATTAATGCATGAACTAGTACGCCCAATCCTTGGTATCACCATTAAGACTACTGAAGGAATTACCGTCTATGGCACTAATTCAGAAATGCTGGACTTATCAGAGTTAAAAAGAGTGTGGGCTCCAGGCCAAGTCTATCAATTTCATGCTTCATTTCAATGCTTACTAGCTTCGGGAGATTATTTTATTTCTCTAGGTATTGCCACCCGCGAAGGCGAAGAGGTTATTCCTCATGATAGAAGGTATGACTCAATTCACTTTCATGTAAAATCTGGAACAAACTTTTCTGGACTTGCTAACTTGGGTCTTACGTTAACAGTAGAGGAAATTTCTTAATGAACTCTTTATTTACTCCTAATTCTGATTATATTCTAGACAGTAAAACCCAAGTATGGTCTCGCCCTGATTATCAAAGCATTGCCTACAGTGACGGCGATGAGATTGAAGAACGTCTTGCTTGTATTTTAGCAGAGGCAAACGATGTAAGTGTATTATCTAACGAATTAAAAAAGTACTGGGCAGATTGGCCTTTACTTTACCATTTAAGTGGTGCCAGAGCTAATCTTATGAGACCTTTTGAAGATGAACTTAATGGTGCAGATGTACTAGAAATAGGCGCTGGGTGTGGAGCAATAACACGCTTCTTAGGAGAAAGTAATGCAAATGTCATTGCTCTAGAAGGTACTCACCGACGTGCTGCAATCACGCGAACGCGTACACGCAATTTAAAAAATATAGAGGTGGTCTGTGAACGTTTTGATCAATTTCAAGGAGATAAGAAATTTGATTTCATTACGCTAATCGGCGTATTAGAGTATGCTAATATGTATATGCCTTCCGAAGAAGAGCCATCTGTATTAGCCTTATTAAGACGGGCTCGCCAATTTTTAAAACCTGATGGCAAATTAATTATAGCTATTGAAAATCAGCTCGGTTTAAAATATTTTGCTGGTGCTCCTGAAGATCACTTAGGCTTACCTATGTATGGTATTGAAGAGCGTTATCGTAATAATGAGCCTCAGACTTATGGCCGTCAAGTTTTGACAAATTATATTAAACAAGCAGGTTTTGCTTCTTCAAATTTTTTTGGCTCGTTTCCCGATTATAAATTTCCAGTAACGATTATCAGTGAGCAAGGGTTTACTCATGAGGAGTTTGATCCAATAGCTTTAATCAAAGCTTCAGTTAAAAAAGATCCACAATTACCGAGTATTTTATCTTTTTCACCTGAATTAGTGTGGCCTAGTCTCTGTAATAATAAGGTGGCTTTAGATTTCGCTAATTCATTTTTAATTGAAGCTAATCAATCGGCGGCAAATGAGTTATTAAAAACTAATATACTTGCTTATCATTACAGTACTGAAAGGCGAAGCTACTTTAGCAAAGCAACTATCTTTAAACAAACAGAGGCCGGAGCTATTGACGTTTGTTATCATCTACTAGCCTCTAGACCAATTGACCCTGTAAAGACAGAATGGGTAACTCATTCACTAGAAGATAAAGCTCCTTATATATCTGGTAAACTACTTATAGATGATTTAATTAGGATTGTAACTCAAGACGGATGGCATATTCGAGAAGTAGGCAATTTTTTACATCGTTATATTAATGTTATTTTGTCATTATGTAACCTAACCATACCCGTAGATTCAATTACTGTTGATACGCCTTTACCAGGTAAGTGTTTTGATATGGGCGGAAATATTATTATTAGTCCAGACGGTAAACCTCATTTAATTGATAAAGAATGGATTATTAAACAGACTTTGTCAGTAGGTTTTATTTTATTTAGATGCTTACTGGCTCTAATTAATAATCTTTCTAGGTTTGGAAAACCGATTTGCCCTAACATAAAAACTCGCCTAGATTTCTTTCTAGAAGCCTATAGAGAAGCAGGATTTGAAATTAATCAAGACAAGATAAGACAATATAGCCAGCTTGAAGAAAAAATATATAGTGAAGTTATAGGGTTGGCCATCAATAGTGAAGTACACTGGCCTCTAGATATTCTGCTCTCCTCTAGTAATTTAGGTCAAGCTATACAAGATAAAGATCAGCAAAGTCGAGCTTTAACTTATGAGCTTGAGCAGATAACTAACCAATATAAGGAATTGTCTAATCAGTATAATGAACTTTTCAATCAACTTAATGCATTAAGTAATCAGCATAGAGAGCTCTCTCAATATGCTAATAGTCAGAATACCTCTAGTTTGGAATACAAAAACCAATTGGAAGCTATTAAAAATTCTTTAAGCTGGAAGATTTCTAAACCAGTTCGAATTATAGGAAGTACAATGTTAAAGTTTAAAAGAGTTACTTACTTGGCAAAAAAGGGTTATCAGGTTTACAAAGAAGAAGGTTACCAGAGGTTTAAGGAAAAAATACAAGCTAGAATAAAAGATCGTCCTTACTACTGGCGTTTTTTATTAATTTCTAGAGGTTCCATCAAATTTTTACAATATTCTATTTCTGGACAATTATTGCAAAAATGTCGTGCATATGGAGGCATTAGAGAAACAATTTCTAGTTTTTTAACGGTACAATCCCTCGTGGGTACTGGTGCTCCTGCGAGTTATTGTTTGCAAGTCCCGTTAAGTTATTCATTTGAAAAATGGACAACGGCTCCAGAAATTGCAGTCATGTGCCATATGTTTTATGTCGATCTTTTAGAGGAAATTTCAGGTTATTTGAAAAATATTCCCTTCCCATTTGACCTATTTATTACCACTGATACTCAAGCAAAAAAGGCGGAAATTGAAAACTATTTTTTAGAGTGGACAAGAGGATCTGTAAGTGTAAAAGTCGTTGAGAATCGTGGTAGAGATATTGCGCCGAAGGTAATTGAATTTGCTCACATTTATTCTCAATATGAGTTTTTCCTGCATATCCATACAAAAAAATCACCACATTACAGAAGTAGAGGTTGGCGGAATTATTTATTTGAGACCTTACTAGGCTCTGAAAGAATTATTCGAAGTATTTTTGAGGCATTTAGACAAGATAAAGATTTAGGTATAATTGCGCCTGAGCATTTCCCTTTACTACGCCCCTATATAGGATGGGGAAATAATTTTAAAATTTCGCAAGATTTTGCAAAAAAGATAGGAATAGAATTATATAAAAATAATCGAATAGATTTTCCTTCCGGGTCTATGTTTTGGGGTAGATCAGCGAGTTTAAAATCGTTAATAGATACTCAGCTGAGCTATAATGATTTTCCTGAAGGTAATCATGAAACGGATGGCACATTAGCACATGCTATAGAAAGACTATATTTCTTTCTATGTGAGCATGAAGGATATAAATGGATTAAAATTAGCCTAAATACTCAAACAATAACTAATCAAACTAGCTCAATAACAAATCCAATAGATTTGGTTAACTTTATTGATACCCACCAATACAAATTAATCAATATAAGAGACGAAGAGCCATCGCCTTTTTTACATATAGAGGAGCTAGCTTACAAAAAGTCAGATTATAAACACTTAAGCCTGTTAGAATTTCAACACGAGCTTCATAAACTAATTAAAGGTGAGCAGAGTTTAATTGATTTTAATGAAGAATTTTACTTAGCTGCACATCAAGATGTAGCAGAGGCCGTTGCAAAGGCAAGAATTCCTTGTGGATATATCCATTACTGTCTAAATGGCAAAGATGAACGCAGAATATGGAGCAATAATCAGATCCAAAAAAAATTTTCTATGGCGCCTAACTATCCTAAAGGCTTATTTTCTCCGAAAAATATTCATCCTTCCTTCCCGAAGTATGAAGCTTTACCGATTTTAGTAGAGAGTAAAGAGTCTTTTCTCCTTATTTTATTTTCTCATCTACAAGAAGATATTTTTTATGGTGGATATACGGCTTTTTTTAATGACTTTGCTCTTGTATTTAGCCAGTTTAAAAAAATAGTCTTATCTGTAGAATCTGCAGAGTTCATGCCAAGCCTTGCAACTCGCTATGCTGATCATATTGAAGTTATTCATGAGAGTGACCTGGGCAACCTTGATTGTACGCCTACTCTTATTGTTTGCTTTAATCATCATCTTTTTCATAAAGCCTTGCGTTTATTTAATGACGTTAATAAAACAATTTATTATTGTCAGGAATTTGAAGCGTGCGATTATCCTTTAAGTGAGAGGTATATAGAGGTAGAAAAAGCAATTTATAATGCACGTAACCTTATTCTTTCTACTGAGCTCTTAAAGCGTTTCTTAGTAAATAAAAATCTTATTACAGAGGATAATAAAGTCTATATTACCAGTCCTAAAATTGAGCCTATAAATGCCTTAGAAAAGAAAACTAAAAAGCTCTTTTTCTATTTTCGCCCAGAGGGTTTTAACTTACGAAATCTATCAAATCTTTTACGTGAGACTGCTGAAGCATTTTGTATGAAGCATCAAGGGTATACTATTTACATGGTTGGTACAGTTGATACTCGCTACTCTTATGAGGTAAATGGTACGCAAATTTATGTGCTAAGTAAACTTTCAAAGCAAGCATATATTGATCTGCTTTCTTCAAGTGATGTGGTTGTGTCAATGATTTATTCTGCTCATCCTGGTATTATCGCTTATCAAGCAGCTGCCTCAGGAATACCATCCATAACCAATACCTATGATAATCGCGACAAGGCATTTCTTAAGAAAATATCAAAAAATATTGTTCCCTATGATCCAGTTCGTGATGACCTTATAGAGTTAATTGAGTATGCATTGACTTTACCAAAAGGTAATAAAGATTTTAATGAACAACTATACTCTGGCAAGCAGGAAGGCTCATTATCTGATTATATTAATAATATATGCAAGGTGGATAAACTAAATAAGACCTATTTAAGAAAGGTACTTGACCAAGTTGTCGAAGCTTAAATTGAGTAAAAATAATTGGTGAAATGCTATAATTTAAATTTTAATAAGGCTATGAGTTATAGTAATAAAATGAACTAATGCATGGTTTTCTTATTTTAAATAGCATGCGGACCTATAGAAGCCAGTGCTTTATACCTATTGTAATTGGCAATATAAGGCAGTTCTATTTTAGAATGATAAAGTCTAAAAAATAGGTAATAGGAAGACCTTGAAGTATTTATTAAAGAGCTAAAGGCAATTGTGTTTATCCATTTTAGGGAGCCAGATTAACAATGGGTCAGCTGTGGACCTAAATACCTTTAAACTATCTTAATCGATTGTTGTACAATCCAAGCTCTTCATAACAGGTTTTTCGAATAAGCATGGTTGGATTGGGAAATACAATTTACTAAATCAAGAAATTGTTTTAACCATTTGAGTGCAGTATAGGTTATTCATCCACCTGACTATATAAGTGTAATAACTTCTCTTGTGCACTATGTTGACCACTTCTTAATACTTTATAAGTTCCATCTGATTGCATTTCCCAGGCCGATTTATTATCTTTTAAATAATTTTTAAATATTTCGTTTTTAATTCTCTTGCGATTTTCTTCATCTAAGATAGGAAATAAAATTTCAATGCGATTATAAAGGTTACGCTCCATTAAATCAGCGCTTGAGCAATAGACATATTCTTTATCATCAGCCAGAAAATAATACACACGATGATGTTCTAAAAAACGTCCCAAAATAGAAATTACTCGTATGTTATCCGAGATGCCCGTTATATTGGGTTTTAAGCAGCATAAGCTTCGGACTATTAAATTAATTTTTACCCCTGCTTGTGAAGCTTTATAGAGGGTTTTAATCATAATTTTGTCAGTCAATCCGTTGACCTTTATATTAATTTCACTTTCTTTACCCGCTTTGGCCGCATCAATACATTCTTCAATGTGATTTAATAAATCTTTTTGCAGGGTAAATGGTGAATGGCAAAGAGCCTTAAGCTTAACTGCTCTACCTAAGCCTGTTAATTGCTGAAAGATAATTTGCGTGTCTGAAGTGATATTAGGATCGCTTGTTAGTAAACCAAAGTCAGTATAGAGCTTTGACGTTTGTTCATGATAATTACCTGTTCCTAAATGTACATATTGCTTTAACTTTCCATGGGTACGTCGAACGACTAACGTCATTTTTGCATGTGTTTTATAACCTACTACACCATAAAGGACCAATACACCTGCCTCATGCAGACGGTTTGCTAATTTTAAATTTGATTCTTCGTCAAATCGAGCTCGTAATTCAATAACTGTAGTCACTTCTTTGCCTGAACGTGCTGCTTCAACAAGTGCTTTAACCATTTGAGATTCAGAATGGGTACGATACAGTGTTTGTTTAATCGCTAAAACATTAGGATCAGCGGCAGCTTGCCTTACAAAATCGACTACCACCTCATAACTTTGATATGGATGGTGTAATAAAATATCTCGTTCATCTAAAACATTAAATAGATGACGTTTGCTTGTAATGCTGGGAGGGTATTGAGCTCTAAATGGTGGATAAAGTAAGTCGGGGCGATCTAGGCGATTAATTGCATTATAATAACGCTGTAAATTCACAGGGCCATCACAATAATAAGCATCTTCATGATGAAGGTGATGTTTTTGCAAAAGAAAATCGACAATTTTTTGCGGACAACTTTTATCAATTTCAAGGCGAACAACATGACCATAATGACGAGAAAAGAGTTCGCGTTGCACAGCAGCAGCTAAATCTTCGATTTCTTCCTCACGTAAAAAAAGATCACTATTTCTAGTTAGGCGAAAAGGATAGCAGCCCTTTATTTCCATACCTGGAAACAAACGATGCACATAAGTCTGAATAATTGATGAAAGATAGACCAAATAATTGCCACCGTCCACGCATAATTCAGAAGGTAAAGATATTATTCGGGGCAAAGAGCGTGGGACATGGATAACAGCATAATCAATGTTTCTGTCAAAGGCATCTTTTCCTTGTAGGGAAATAATAAAATTTAAGCTTTTATTAAATAAACGGGGAAAAGGGTGGGCTAAATCTAGTGCAATTGGACTGACGACAGGTAAGATCTCGTTTTTAAAATAGTGTCTTGCCCATAGGTAAATATCTTCCGTCCATTCTTCAACATCAAGCATATAAATGCGCTCTGCTCTTAGGGCAGGTAATAAGTGTTTATTAAAAGTTGCATAAATATCATCGGTAATAGTATGTGCTTGTTTACTAAGCTGACTAAATAAATCACTTATTCGTATACCATCGACAAATTTAGGTAAGGCGAGAACTAACTTTTCTTTTAGACCAGCCATACGAATTTCAAAGAATTCGTCCAGGTTCCCACTACAAATACATAAAAATCGTACTCTTTCTAATAAAGGAATACGCTCATCTTTCGCTAGTTGTAAAACGCGCTCATTAAATGCTAGCGCTGTAAATTCTCGATTGATGAAATAGTCTGGATTGTCCAACGTATTAGTCAATTTGTGCTCCCTGTCCATATCTTTAAACAGTCCGTTGTGAGAGACGACTATCGCAATCTAAATTCGTGACCATGTACCAGGTTATGCAGCGCTCCCAATTAGACGTTTCCCACACTGCAAATTATTAAGATTCCCTAACTCTTAACTTTTGAAAACTCATTTCAGAGTAAGTCTAAATAATTTTAATGTTAGGAAATTTAAGTTAAATGCTATAAAGCTTTAAATCGACTATTGCTCATACCTATATTATCACTATAGAGTAATGCAATTACTTAATGAGGCGCAAGAGCTCTAATGAACTAGGAAAAAACAAATACCGATAAAGGCAATAAATCCCCAAAACGGAGATAGCTGCAAGTAGGTTAAGGCTAAAAAAAATACAATGCTCATAATGACCATTGGTATTGAATAATAGGCATTTACAATACCTTGAGCGACAGAAAAAGCAGTAGCAGCAAGCAAGACTAAAGCCCCATATTGCACAGGCACCATTATTTTTTGAATAGTTGGCCCGCTATGCTGATTTAAAAACTGATAACCTATTGCTGCTAATATTAAGCCAGGTAAATTAATACTAATAACAGCAAATATTAGACCTAATATTCCTGCTGCTTTATAGCCAATCAGAGCTGATAATTTTACAGCCGTTAAGCCTGGAAATAAGAAACTTGAACCAAGCATATTTATAAATTCTTCATTACTTATCCAGTGGCGATAATCAACAGCCTCTACTTCAATTAATTTAAGCATTGAATTACCACCGCCAAGTGAGATAAGGCCAATCTTCCCAAAGCTCAATATTAAAGTTAATAATTTACTAATCATAATTAAGTTGATTTAAGAAAGTTACATAGTCGCAGGAAAACTCTTCTTTAAGCAAGAGGTGGCTTAGCTTTGATACTAGCGCATAGGAGCGGCCTTCTATTGATGCACTAAAATAAATTTGCTTGTTAATCGTTAAGCGTGATAGTTCTAATTTTATTGTGGGCGTACATGAAAATTTATAGATTAAGGCTGTTTTATCAACGTCAATTATTGTTCCATGTAACTTAAGTAAATTAAGTAAAGCGCCTATATCCAAAGATGAACAACCCGGTAGTGTTTGTTCAGCAGGAAGCGTCTTTAAACTAATTTTTTTTCCGAAACCATAGCAATGATCTTTTTGAGCTAATAAGGGTTTATAAAATAATTCTTCTCTGCGTTTTTTAATATTTAAATGCTTTTGCGGCAATAAATAGTAACTATCATAACGTTCTTTAATTTGAACATGAGCAAGGTTTAGAATAGTAGAATCTAAACTGTATAAAGTAATTATCTTATCTTCGGGCCAAAAGTACCGCATTTCCCAACGAATGAGATCATGCGCTCTTGCTGATAATTGGTCCACAGCAAATGGTTTATCTAAGTTAACTTCAAAATTCCAGACGAGTCGTTTATTCATATTTAATACAACTTAGAGAAACTATTTACGCTATTGTATTTACCTAAATAAGGCAAGTTTTATAAAGAAAAACGTAAAAAATAATTTTAATTAGTAATTTGTTCACTCTGTTATAAATATGTTAATTATGCCTAGCTTAGAGAAAAATTAATTAATTCATAATCATTTAGATCGTATATAAGGGAGTATATAGTGCTTAGTTTTCCTGGTAGGATCTGTCTATTGCATTGAGACAAGGAAGGAGTAGAAATGGCCATACTTTTATTTTTCATTTATTTGGTTTTTACCTTATTAGTTCTTTATCATGGTCTAAAATCGCCCACCTGGGAGATAGGTAGTATTGTCTATCTTGCAATTGCTACATTTATTGTTGGCATGCCTTGGATTATTGCTCTCATTTTATGGGTCATTATATTAGCTATCATTGCAATAATGTATTTACCTGCAATTCGAGCTCAAATCACAAATCAGTTATATCAAAGAGCAGCTAAATCTATTCCTAAACTTTCTAAGACAGAAGAAGAAGCCTTAAATGCAGGCGATACATGGCTTGAGCAAGATATATTTATAGGGGAGCCTAATTGGTCAAAACTTTCCGAGCCTTTACCAGAACTTACGGCAGAGGAACAAGCCTTTTTAGATAATGAAACCCAAACCTTATGTAATATGATTGATGATTGGGTTATAGCGCAGGAACGAGATTTGCCTAAAGCAGTATGGTCTTATATTAAAGAAAATGGTTTTTTAGGTTTGGTTATTTCTAAAGAATATGGTGGGAAAGGGTTTTCTGCACGTGCCCATTCAGAAATTGTACTGAAAATTGCGAGCCGTTCAGCTGCAGTTGCTGTAACGGTGATGGTTCCTAACTCCTTAGGCCCTGGTGAATTGTTACATTATTATGGCACTGAAGAGCAAAAAACACGTTATTTACCAAATTTGGCTAAAGGCGTGGATATTCCTTGTTTCGCCCTAACTGAGCCAGATGCAGGTAGCGATGCAACGTCAATTCAATCAGAAGCAATTGTTACTAAAAAAATGATTAATAAAGAAGAAATTTTAGGTTTAACAATTAATTTAAATAAACGTTGGATTACCTTAGCACCCATTGCCACTTTAATAGGGCTAGCTGTTAATTTAAAAGATCCTGAAGGTCTACTAAATGGTATTGGCCAAGAAGGTATTACCTGTTTGTTAATTCCACGCGACACTGAGAATTTAGAAATAGGTAATCGACATCTACCAGCTGATCAACCCTTTATGAATGGTACTATTCGGGGAGAAAATATTTTTGTCCCTATTAACTCAATAATTGGTGGTCAAGAAAAAGCAGGGCAGGGCTGGCAAATGCTAGTTGAGTGCTTATCGATAGGCCGCTCGATCTCCTTACCAGCGCTTGCAGCTGCTTCTTCTTCGGTATCTTATATTACAACAAGTGCTTTTGCCCGTATCCGGCGTCAATTTAAAGTAGAAATTGGGCAATTTGAAGGTATTGAGGAAAAGTTAGCTGAGATTGGGGGAATTAATTATTTAATTAATGCAACCAGATTACTGACAGTTGAGGCAGTAAATCAGCATAAAAAACCTTCTGTTGCTTCTGCCATTACTAAATATTTTAATACGGAATTTGGCCGTATTGCTGTTAATAATGCCATGGATATCCACGCAGGACGCGCAGTTGTTACAGGCCCGCGTAATTATCTTATTAATCATTATGCAAGTATCCCTATTTCTATTACAGTCGAAGGGGCCAATATTATGTCCAGAAATTTACTTATTTTTGGCCAAGGCTCTATGGCTTGTCATCCTTTTATAAGAGAGGAATTTTATGCTATCTCACACAACAACAGAGAAGCTTTTGATAAACTACTCTGGCAACATATTTACTATTTTATGCGTAATTTTGCCAAAACAATTTGCTCAGCTTGGACAGGCGGGATTTTTATTAGTGCACCTGCAAATCCTTTAAAAAGAAATTACCAATATATAGCTCGCTTAAGTCATGCTTTTGCTTGGCTAGCTGATTTGTCGTTAATTTATTTGGGAGGTGATTTAAAAAGAAAGGAACGATTATCAGCGCGGTTAGCTGATGCTATGTCCTATCTTTATATGGCAATGGCTGCACTGCGTTTTTATCATCATAATAATCAACATGCTGATTTAGAAGTACATGCCAGGTGGGCTGTTACTTACTGTTTGTTTAATGCTCAGAAAGCCATGATACTCTTCTGTGATAATTTTCCTTCACGAATTTTAGGTGGCTTAATGCGCTTTTTTGCTTTTCCTTTTGGCCAATCTATTGCCTGCCCGCGTGATGATCTTGATCATCGTTTAGCCCGCTTAATGAGTAAAAATAATGCTTATCGCGATATATTAAAAAAATGGATTTATTTGAGTGACGATCCTACGCAGGCCGTTGATAAAATGGAACATACATTACAGTTAATAATAGCCAATGCAGATCTCTATGCTAAAGTTCCTGACTTAAAGCGCTATTCATTTGGCGATCTAAAATTGAAATTAACTGAAAAAGTTAATAAAGGCGAACTTAGCCAGCAAGAAATGGATGCTATAGTTGCCGTAGAGCGGGCCAGATGGGATGCTATTCAGGTTGATGAGTTTAAAGCTGACTCAATGAAGTCTAAGACGTTCAAATCCGTTGCCGATTCTCTACCTAATCCTTTAGATTAGCTTAACGTGAATTCTACATAAAAGATATCAAGTATTTTCTATGTAGAATTTGTCTATTTTTGATCTAGAGCCCGTATAAATGCTTCACATTTTACGGAATAACGTTCGTTTAGCGACCCAAAAGAGACTGCATCTCTTTTATGTCGAACTCACGTTAATTTACATCTTTTTAACAGCTGTATTTTTAAATGGGGCCCACTAGAAGACACCATTTTGTTATAATATTGAAATAAATTTTTAAATATTAATTTTTTTGTTTAAGATTATAGCTAAACTGATTAATTAAATCTTAATACTTTAACAGGTGATTTATATGAGCGATTATCTTCGTGCACCTAATAAAGAAGCCATACTAAAGGCTCTTGAAGTAGCTAGCTTAACGCCAGAGGCAGCTAACTATTTATGTAAGCGTTTATCCGAAACCCTTAGTCAGGTAAATATCGCAGCAAGTGATGAAGTGATAAAAAGGGTGGATAGGTTTGGAAAAAATATAGAACTTAGATATGGCCAACGCTCAGATCCTTGGCAAGGTAGACCTGATGTTATTAAAACTGACTTTCAAAATGCTCAACATAATATGGGTATTTCTCTTTTAGAAGAGCTTAGTCCAGAATCATTAGCGAGTGGTAATCTGCATATGGATTTTGCTATAAGCGATGACGCTCAACTATTGCGAGCATTTTCTTTAAATGGTGAGCCGCTAGACCCTGAAGCCGCTACAGCGATTGATACTTTATTTAATGGCTGGCTTGCTGAAAATGAAATGGTTAGTAAAGACAGTGTGATTTATGAGTCAGACAGCGATGGTCGAATAAAAGAGAATAAAAATGGCCAGTCTACTAAAGCAAATGCAGAGAGGGTTAAACAGTTAATCGTCGATAGAGATAATGGGTTTGCTCCTTATCTAGATGATAAATTTAAAAATCATACGACACATGAGGTAACTGCCTCAGTTCAGCAGCATGCATATCCAGAACAACCTCGGGTTGTCGAGCAACCAGTTGAGCCTGTTAGTACTACGCAAACTCCCGAGACAAGAACTCCGGAGCCTACGCCTACAGCTGCTGAAGCCCCGGCTACTGTTGAGCCAGAAACACCAGAGATAACGAATCCAACCACGCCTACCTAATTGCCTAGAATTATCTAGGTTGGCGTGCTTTATGGATATTTAAGCAATGAGGCATGTTTTTGTTTGCAATCTAAGATCGCCTAATTGTTTTGGTGAGCCAATGTCAGTCCAAGTCCCTTCGTAAATTAAGCCGCTTATTTTCTGTTGAGCCGTAAGTTCGCGTAGCAAAGGGACTAGTGAATAACGGCCAATAGGGCATTGATGAAATACCTCAGGCCGGTAGTAAGTAATGCCGGCAAATGTATACTTGCTTTCATTTGTCAATCGCAAGCCATCTAAGCCAAAATCTCCTTTAAGATTATGCGCCGGATTGGAAACCAAGACGACATTCGCTAGAAAATTTGGTAGGCAATTTAAAGAGGTAAAGTCGAAATCGGTGTAAATGTCTCCGTTAAGTACTAGAAATGGTTCTTGGCCAAGGAGTGGTAAAGCATTAACAATTCCGCCCCCTGTTTCCAAGCCTCCAGGCGGCTCTGGTGAATAACAAATCTCAATATTCCATCGTCTACCGTCACCGAGATGTTGTCGTATTTGCCCACCTAAATACGCGTGATTAATAACAATACGCTTAAAGCCAGAGCGAGCTAAATTAGTTACCTGATGTTCTATAAGAGGCTTCCCATAAATTTGACACATCGCTTTAGGAATAAAATTTGTTAGAGGTTTAAGCCGCTCGCCTCGACCTGCAGCCAAAATCATTGCAGTTTTCATGGTAACTGGATCCTTTTTTGTATAAAACAGTAAAACGCCTCTAGTTCTTTATAGCTCTCTAGACAGGCAGTTACATAATGCAGAGTAAGTGGTAAATCTTGTATATAATTAGGTTTTTTGTCACGCAAATATAAACGACAAAAAATACCTAGGATTTTCAAGTGACGCTGTAGCCCACATAAATCAAAAGCACGTACAAAAGAAGGAAAATCCCATTGTTTTACATGAGATGATTGCTTGTAAAAGACAGTTAGCCATCGCTTTATTTGTTCTCGCGGTAACTGAATATAGCAGTCCTTAAGCAGCGATACTAAATCATAAGTAACAGGTCCTTGCATTGCATCTTGAAAATCAATAAGAGCTAGTTGATAGTTAAATGCGGCACCCGGAAGCATAATATTTCTTGAATGGTAATCACGGTGAATAATTACGCTAGGTTGTTTTTCAATTTCATCTATCAACCAATTAAAGGTGATATCGATTAAATTTTTTTCCTCTGGAGTAAGCGTTAATTTTAAATAGGCATCTAGAAACCACTGAGTAAATACATTTAATTCACCTAGCATAAAGTTACGATCAAAATGGGGAAATTGATGCCCGCTTTCTAAAGGACATTGCTGCAATAACAGTAATGTTGCGATTGCAGATCTATATAAAGAATCTGCCGTATTAGTAGATACCTGATTCAAGAGTGAGGTATCGCCAAAATCATCTAAAAGAGCAAATCCTGCTAATTTATTGACAGCATAAACTTTCGGTGTTAGTAATCCATGAGCACGAAAAAAATCGGCAATTTCAATAAAGGATTTTAAATTTTCTTTTTCTGGCGGGGCATCCATGACAATGTGAGAGTTACCTGCAAAATTTAAACGATAATATTGCCTAAAACTAGCATCGCCAGTTAAAAGAGATAAAGAAAATTCAGTTGAACCAAAGACTTGTATTAACCAATCGCTCAGTGCCTTTTGGCGGCTATGCATGCTATACTCCCTAACCTTTTTTGTTTAAAAGGGTAATTGCGGATATGACAAATTATCAAGCGCGCTGTGCTTACAGGTATTTAATAATATGACTATTGCTCTTAAGTTTACCCTTTTAAAAACAAACAGAAAGAGACTAAATTGTATTCTTTTTACTATTACATTTGTAGGTATTTTAAGTTTAGCCGGTTTCTATTTTAAAAATGCAAGCGCATCCGCAATATTAATAGAGCCTATAGAAGCTTGTGTATTACCACGAGACACTTATTTAAGTAGTGCTATCAGAGCTAATTTTGCCCAATGTTTAGGATGGCAGGAAGGTCCTTCCTATTCTAG
This sequence comes from Legionella pelazae, assembly GCF_052527395.1. Taxonomy (NCBI): domain Bacteria; kingdom Pseudomonadati; phylum Pseudomonadota; class Gammaproteobacteria; order Legionellales; family Legionellaceae; genus Legionella; species Legionella pelazae. Next base: position 6,063 of record NZ_JBNVZS010000008.1, on the reverse strand, counting down.
ATGTCAGGGTAGCTATTTACCGCTTGATGTAGAACCCTTAGCAAGAGACGATGAAATCCAAATATTTGCTAATAAAATGTCACTTTATAACGCAGGTCGTTCTGAGCTAAGGGGTAATATTGAAGTACGGCAAACTAATAGAATACTTAATGCCCAAACAGCCTATATTTATCGAGATGCTAAAACTAATCAAGTAACTGATATTGAATTACTTGGCGTTGTTAGATATCAAGAGCCGGGCCGATTAATGATCGCTAGGAAAGTAACAATAAATCCACAAACAAAATCAGGAAAAGCGGAAGATGTCTTATACCGTTTTAATTCAGTTCGCCGTGGCGCAGCATTACCTGCTTGGGGTCGGGCTGGCTTAATTGAGCGCTTTCCAAATAAAGATTATTTTCTAGCAAAAGCAACCTATAGTACATGCGCGCCACAAGACAATGCTTGGCATCTAGAAGCAAAAAAGATTAATTTAGATGATGCTAATTCTGTTGGAGTTGCACGTGATGCTCGTTTATTAATTGGCGATATTCCTATTTTTTATACGCCATATATAAGTTTTCCAACCTCTAAAGAAAGGAAATCAGGCTTTTTATGGCCAACTATCGGAAGTACAAATATAGGTGGCCTTGATTTTTCTATCCCTTATTATTGGAATATCGCTCCTAATTATGATGCAACATTTTATCCGCATTTATATACACGGCGCGGTGTTATGCTAGGGGAGCAATTTCGTTACTTAACAGCAAGTTCAACTGGAACTATTTATGCAAGTTTTTTACCGCATGATCGAGCTTATATCGACTTTATTCGGAATAATGAAGATAGATTTCCACAACTGCGAGGCTCATCAACAGATAGATGGTCGTTACAATTTCAGGATATGACATATTTTACTCCAAACTTGCGGTTACGTATTAATGCACAACAAGTTTCTGATGACTATTATTTACAAGATTTTAGTAGTAACTTAGCTTTGCTTACTGAAAGGCAATTAATGCGAGAAGGAGAATTAACTTATACCTTTAATAATTGGGTTTTTCGCGGCTTAATACAATCTTATCAAACGCTGCAGCCAATTAATTTAACACCCGTAAATGATATTTATCAGCGATTACCTCAACTTTCGGCGCGTGGCTCTTATGACAATTTACCTTTAAACGGGAATTTTTTCCTAATGGCTCAATATGATAATTTTCGTTGGCCAAATAGCTTAATAAGTATGCCTGAAGGTCCGCGTTATTATTTAAACCCCGTTTTATCCTTACCTCAGTCACGACCATGGGGATATATCACGCCTGGTTTTGAGCTGGTGCAAAATGCCTATGATGTTAGGCATAATGACCCACTTCCTAATTCGCATTATAGTAATACTATTCCGCGTTACAGTCTTGATAGTGGTTTATTTTTTGATAGGCCTACTCAAATTATGGGAGAAAGCTTTAATCAAACTCTAGAGCCTCGTCTTTTTTATTTATATGTCCCTTATCATAATCAAAGAAGAATTCCTGTCTATGATTCAGCTTATCCTATTTTTAATTTTGATCAGTTATTTCGTGTAAACCGATTCTCCGGCTTTGATAGAATTGGCGATGCAAATCAGCTCTCTTATGCAATAACAACGCGTTGGATATCTGATGTTACAGGGACAGAAAAAGCACGATTTTCAATAGGGCAAAGTTATTATTTTTCCCCAAGACGAGTTCAATTATGCCATAACTTACTTGAGGATTGTTATGATAGTCCTTTGTCATTAGGATATGTGTCGCCTTTTCCCCATAAATCGCCGATTGCTTCACGCTTTTCATATAATTTTAATCCGGCCATCACAATGGTAGGCGATTATGTATGGGATGTTAATACTCATGCTACTAATAATGGACATTTAGATCTAAGTTACCAACCTGGGCCTAATGAAATAGTAAGCTTAGGTTATACCTACTTGACTAATGGGGATATTACCTACATTAATAATGATCTTGATGTAAACCCTCTGCATCAAGTTACCTTTTCCTATGCTTGGCCTTTTAATGAACGATGGAGCACACTTGGCGCTTATAACTTTAATATTAGTAAAGGCTATGAAATGATGTCTTTTTTGGGCGTTCAGTACGATAGTTGTTGTTGGGCAGTAAGATTAGTTGGTGGAAGAACATTTAAAAATTTAAGCCAACAGTCGTCACCACGTTATAATAATAATATTTATTTACAAGTATTACTAAAAGGACTTGGCTCACTGGGTAATAGCGCGCCAACGAGTATTATCCGTACATTTTTGCCAAGTTATGTAGATAGTTTTCATCGCTAGCTATTTAAGGTATAAAGTTGCTAGGAATTTATACCCTTAAAGTCAATTTGCTTGTATTTTGGGTATAAATCGCCTAAATTGCCGCTCTAAAACAAAATGAGGAATATCGCATGCTAAAGCGTATTGCATTTTTGCTACTGTTGTTACCTGCATTTACGTTTGCTGAACCTTTAGATCGTGTTGTTGCGATAGTAAACGATAGTGTTATTACTGCTAGTGAGTTAAATACTCAAGTAGAAACACTGCGTCAACAAATGCTCGCTAAGAAGGTAGAGCTTCCTTCAGAGAATGTTTTAAAAAAACAAGTTCTCCAGCATTTAATTAATATTGACTTGCAGTTACAGTTGGCGAAACAACACAACATTACAGTTGATAATGCTGAATTAAATGATGCAATTTCTAAAATTGCCGAGCAAAACAGCTTGTCATTATCTCAATTAAGAGAAGCAGTGCAGCAACAAGGTCTGACTTGGCAACGTTATCGTGAAAATCTGCGTAAAGAGATTATTATAGCGCGCTTACAGCAAAAAGCTGTTGGTAAAGACATTAGAGTAACGCCTGAGCAAGTTGAGAATTACCTAAAATCAGGTGCTTATCAAGATAAAACAAAATTTACTTATCACCTACAAAATATTGTAATTCCTCTACCGGAAGAACCTACCTCTGCTGAGCTTAAAAAAGCGCAAGAGAAGGCTAATGAAGTATTGGCCAAATTACAAAAAGGTGCTGATTTTAATCATATTGCTACAGAAGAATCAAATAACGGATTTATTTTAGAAAGTGACGATTTGGGCGATAGATATTTAGCACAATTACCTGAGCTCTTCGCTAAAGAAGTTATAAAAATGAAAACCGGGCAAGTTGCAGGCCCACTACGAGCAGGTAATGGATATCAAATTATTAAATTAGTAGCTATCGGAGGTAAAAATGAAAAACATGAGGTTGTAAAAACGCATGTTCGTCATATTTTAATAAAGCCAGACAATAGCATGACTGCAGAAGAAGCAAAACGTCAAGCCAATAATCTCTACCAACAATTAAAATCAGGAAAAGATTTTACAGAAATGGCTAAGCAATATTCACTTGATATAGTAAGTGCAGCAAAAGGTGGCGATTTAGGATGGGTTACTGCAGGAGAATTAGTTCCACAATTTGAAAAAGCCATGAACTCTTTACCACTGCATAAAATTAGTAAACCTGTTAAATCGACGTTTGGTTGGCACATTATTGAAGTACTCGAGCGTAAACGCGTTGATGATTCAGCTACTTTCCAACGTCAGCAAGTGATGCAATTTTTACAGCAGCGTAAATTTAGTGAAGCTGTCCAAAATTGGCAGCAACATTTAAGGACAAATGCTTATGTTAAAATTCTTGATAAGGAATTAGTATGATAAAGCCACTGTTGATAAGCAGTGGTGAACCAGCCGGTATCGGTCCAGATATTTGCCTTGCTCTTGCTAAGCTTAATCTGCCCATTGTTGTCTTAGCTGATAAAAAAGTGCTACAAGATCGGGCTGAAAAACTTCAATTAACCATCAATTTTATTGATTATGTAGAGGCAAATAATTTTAGTACTAAACCTGATAGTTTAGTTGTCCTTTCGATTCCATGTACCCAAGCAGTTGAAGCAGGAAAATTAAATCCGGCGAATGCAGACTATGTTATTCGTATGTTAACGGTAGGCGCAAGCTATTGTTTGGAAAAGAAATTTTCTGCTCTGGTTACAGCGCCTGTACATAAAGCAGTTATTAATGATGCTGGTATTCCTTTTACCGGACATACTGAATTTTTGGCTCATTATTGTGATGTAGATACGGTCGTTATGATGTTGGCTTGCCCAACAATGAAAGTTGCGCTAGTAACAACACATTTACCACTTAAAGAAGTTCCCAATGCAATAACTGAAAATCTACTTTGTAATGTATTGCAACAACTACAAGAGTCTTTAAAAAAGGATTTTGGTATCAAAAATCCGCGTATCTGGGTTGCAGGTTTAAATCCACATGCAGGTGAGGGAGGATATTTAGGTCACGAGGAATTAGATATTATTATTCCAACCTTAAATATATTAAAAGAGCAAGGCATGGATGTGCAAGGCCCTTTTCCAGCTGATACTATGTTTGTTCCACACAACACAAGCAAAGTAGATGCCTTTGTTGCTATGTATCATGATCAAGGTTTACCTGTACTAAAGTATGCAGGCTTTGGACAAGCAGTCAATATTACTTTGGGCTTACCTATTATTCGTACTTCTGTTGATCATGGAACAGCGCTTGAGCTAGCTGGAACTGGACGGGCTAACGCAGCAAGCCTAATTGCTGCTGTTAAAACCGCACTATTTATGTCAGAACAAAGGGCTAAGAAATATGCCTAAATTTAGTTTAGTCGCGGCAATTGATGAAAATTATGGTTTAGGAAAAGATAATCAATTACTTTGTCATTTGCCAGCCGATTTAAAGCATTTCAAACAGTTGACGATGGGTAAACCTATTATAATGGGTAAAAAAACTTATCAATCCATTGGAAAACCTCTACCTGGGCGCCAAAACATTGTATTGACTACGCAACCTTTGCAAATTGACGGGGTAGATATTGCCTGTTCATTAAAGCATGCAATTGCATTAGCAGGTGATGCGCCAGAAGTAATGATTATTGGTGGTGCAACTATTTTTGAACAATTTTTACCTCTCGCTAGTCAAATTTATTTAACAATGATTCATCATCAGTTTGACGCTGATGTTTTTTTCCCTAAATTCGATCTAGCGGTCTGGCATTGTATTCAAACACAATACCAACCGCATGATGATAAAAATCCTTATGATATGACGTTTTACCAATATAAGCGCTCTAATAATATTCAGTAACAATCACTTGACTTGGTGTATGGCCATGAGTATGACTATTAGGATTATGGCCGTGGATACGTTGATTTACCCTTCCATTTCCTAATGTTTGGAAAATATTTAGAATAATTTCTTGACCAGCATATGAAATATTACAGTGATTATAGCCTGGCCAAGTTTTACCTGGCTGCTTACTGCCTCGATAAAGGGCCTGACATAAAAACAACGGTTTTCCATTTGTATCCCGTCCTATTTTAACAGGACTTCTTGTGTTTCTCTGCCAAGAGGTATTGGTAAAGAGATTACGTGGCGGAACTTTAAAATCATTAACAATATATTCTTTACCACCGTAAGCAATATTGCAGCGACCATAACCAACCCAAGTTTTACCTGGCTGAATACTATTAAAAAGATTTGCAATACATAAATACAATGCTTTCCCATCTATATCAGTACCAATCCTAACCGCCTGTTCTAAAGTAGGAGAATCTGTATGACCATGAACGTGCGGTGGCATAGACCAACCTACTTGTATTCCTAAAGCAAGAAATAAAATAGAAAGAGTTCGCATAATAAAGCTCCATTGTTGCTAATAAAATAACCACTGAGCTTATCGTAAGCACAAGAAAAGTGCAAATATGAAAAAAAGCAACCATCAATTTATAAATAGAATGAGCAAGTTATATTTATTGTTTTTAACGACATAGAATATTTTATTTATTTTTGTACAAAATTAATGCAAAAATTTAAAACTATGTTATAATAAAAATCGTCCAAAAAGCCTAAGAAAAATTCATGTTGTTAAATAGTTTTCTGTTTAGGAAAATAAATCGGAAATAATTGAGAAAAAAAGGAAAAAAGTATTTGACAAGGAGGTGCAGATGAGTAGAATACGCATCACGCCTTCGGGGC